>JAGOOR010000050.1 GCA_017992415.1 Candidatus Altimarinota bacterium | reverse complement strand
CTCACAGCTCATATGATAGATATTTTGGATGGCGCATTTTCTATATCAGGATGATATGACGCAGTCTTGATAGAGGAACAGCTTTTGCCGGATGAATGATTTCGTCATTTTTGCCACAATGGACTTGCTGATATTCGAGTTATAGTTTTTAATCTTGTTCCTGTGGCTGCGATGGTTCGTATGCCTACAGGGCTTTCTGGTGGAAAGGCGAATCTGGCACAAGGATGAGTCGGATTTGGTATTGATGTGACAACAGGGGAGATACATTCATTTTTTCAGCATAAAATATTGCATATGGATATGTTCCCGGAGAAATATCGTTTCCTTCGGGGTAAAAAAATAGGATATTGGAATGATATCCTCCTCTATTCATCTCAAATTCAGATTTTTGCTAATCTGGGGTATCTCGCACTTGATTGGGTTATCACTCCGACTGGTCCAAAACTCCTCGAACTCAATGCTCGTGCTGGCCTCGAAGTTCAGAATGTTAATGGTATAGCCCTCCGTTCTCGACTTCGAAAAGTTGAAAATATTCGCATTACTGATCCGGTAAAATGAGTAGAAATAGCTCGTTCACTTTTCCACGAGCATCCACTTTTTCAAATTCAAGAAGATAAAATTCTCTATCAAAAACAAAAATGAAGTGTCCGTATAGCAGACAGACAATATGAAAATATCGATATTCAGACTGACTTCACGGCATTAGAGAGTCGAGGCAATGGTGACTTTGTCTATGAACAGAGTTCGCCATATTTTGTGACGACTTACGATGGGGCCCAGGTTTCACTTCCGACACTGATTCGTGATGTGACGCTTCCTCCACAGACACTTATCCTCGCGGGTTCTGATATCCGTGATCATTTCGTAAAGCCAGTTATCTCTCCACAATATGATGTTGTTTATCGCTATACGAAGTCAAAATGGCCACAGAGTATTATAGATATAGACGACACACTCTATAAGATGGGTAAAAAAGTGAATCTTTCTTATTTTTTGAAACCGATAAATTATTACCAAGAGCTCGATTCGTTTATCTCTTCGCAAGGACTTCACAATCCAGTATTTCAGTATGACTTTCCTGAGAAGGCATTTTTTGAAAAATTTACCGCGGATGCTCAGGTTGTTCGTGATTCTATAGCCTCTATAGAGGCTGGATATTCTGCTCTCTCGCAATTATTCTTCGAAAAACTCGATGAGCTCGAGTACAAATCCGAGCTTCTTCGTGGATTTTCTCGTGAGAACCCCGCTGCAATTCGTACTGCCAATAATGCCCTCTTTGGTGATATAAATGAGACAATTTTTTCTCTTGCTCAACAAAAACTCGTCACACTCGCTGATGTGCAGAAGAGTCAGAAAAAAGTTCGAGGGAAACTTCTCACTCCAGAAGAGGTGCTGCAGGGCGTGACCGCGTATTGTCATGAACATAATTTTTCAGATATTCCTGTGGCTGTGAGGGATAAGAACTTCTCGCGTATCTCTATCTCGTATGGTAAAAATATCCGCATCAATCTCTCAAAAAATGCTCGAATTTATGCTCAAGAACTTCCCGCAATTCTCGCTCATGAAATAGGTGTTCATCTCCAGCGTCATCTCTCGGGACAGTCTCTCGGACTCAAGATATTTCAATTTGGTACAGGATTTTATATTCAGGACGAGGAATGACTCGCTATTTATGAATCTCTCAAGCATCTCCCAGATGAATATGAGAAAAATGCTATGTATATCAAGTACTATCTCTCTTTTGCAGCAAAGACGATGAATTTCTGTGACCTTGCTCGCTTCATCCAATCTCTCTATCCTGAAAAAACTCAAGAACAAATCTTCTCTGATACTTGTCGTATCAAGAGAGGTATCAAGCATACACAGAGGACAGGTGTTTTAGGATATATGAAAGATACTATTTATCTCCCTGGATATCTCAATATGAAGCAATGGATTGAGTCGGGAGGCGATCCCTATATGCTCTTTCAGGCAAAAATAAAAATTACAGATATTCCTCTTATGAAAACATTTTTTAACTCCTAGTTCGTATGAAAAAATTTCTCGCCCTTGCCCTACTTGCTCCTTTCTTTTTCTCTTTTGCTCAAACCAACGAGGCAGAGAGGACCTTTAATGTTGCTGATTGTTCGTTTCCTTTTGTTCTCAGAGGTGATGCCGATGTCCGTAATGAGACGACACGTGACTACATTGTGTCTCCAGAGGACAGTGCACTTGATATCGAGAAACGCGTGACCTATACACTCCAGAAGTGAACCAGAACTATCGAGACAGTGGTCCGAGATAGGTATTCGATTTATTTTGAGGAAACGGGTGATTTTATTCTCACCGCTCGTGTCCAGTACGGAGAATCATGTGATGTCGCTTTTACCAAACAAATCAGAGTTTTCCCGTTTGCCATCGCCTACATATGAGATACAGAAAAGATGAAAATACCAGTTTCTGGAGATTCGACTTCGAACTCTTTTGTGTCGGATGCTCTTCGGGATAGAGATATCCTCTTCTCTGGTCTCACCCCGCCTCCATCTCAGGGCTCTATCTCGTTCCAGGAATTCGACGATTTTATTATCAAAAATATTGGAATGATAGAGGACAGTGATGTAGTCATCATTAATTCTGTGAATTTTCTCTCTCTCTTTGACTCTCTTGGGAAGATTGTGAAAAATGCTGACATTAAATCTCTTTCATCAAAAAGAATTTTTGTTGTTTCTGATATCAACGAATCATTTTTGGCAAAAATACTGGGGCAGTCTATCGGGCGCCTTGGTATCACGGAGGTATCTCTCGTAGAACCATCTGGACTTTTTGAGCTCCTCTTGCAGATAACTCCAGAAAATCTCTCTTTTGGTCAATCGGTATCCTACTCTACTGATACATCTTCGTACTCCCTTTCTCGCTTTCTCGAATATCTCCTCTATTTCTGATTCTGATATAGTTTTTTAGGCTTTCTCCTCAAGGTCGCAATCGTTCTCCTCGTTCTCAATTTTCTCAAGCAGGCTATCTGAGTTCATATTTTTGCTGTCTACAATCCGCTCTTTCTCGCATTGTGTTTCGCAGTCTTTGGTATCGGATTGACCTCTATATTTCTCTTTATAGCGTTTCTCTCCACGCGTGTTATCAATCTCATATCATCACATATCCCACTTCTCTATAATACCCGCCGATCTCTGCTTATCACTCTCTATATCCTCCTCTCACTTATATTCCTCGGTCTTGATATTATCCTTGGTTGGCAACTCGTTGACTATGTGATATTTTCAAATATTTTTACCATTTTCCCATTTCTCTTTCTCATTATGGTGGCTGATAAGATCTTCCATGAAGATATCAATATCTGGAGCAGGGCAGGTTTTGTTTCTTTTATTCAATTTATTATCATATCTCTTGTCACCTACCTCATACTCTCATCAACTAATCTGCAGCAGTTTCTTATCTCGTACCCAGATTCTCTTTTCTTCATCTTGATTCTCAATTTCATGATAGGTCGCTATACAGGCCTACAACTCTTCGAATATATCAGATTCACTCCTCTTATAAAGAAGCTTCAGGAAGAGGAATAGGCCATTATCATTTTATGAAATATAAAATAAATTTGTCAAAATAAACTTTATCACTATACTCTGTTCCAAGTCACAGTATTACGATTATTCTGGAATTGAGCATTTTGCCGCTATACGCCGCATACTATAACAATAAACAAGAGTTTTAACTCTTTGGATTGCTTCGTTCCTCGCAATGACAGATACCATCG
>JAGOOR010000049.1:1917-3816 GCA_017992415.1 Candidatus Altimarinota bacterium | reverse complement strand
AGCAACAGAAGCAGCGTGAGATGATGAGCTCCGTCTCGGTGCTTAGTTCGAGAAACTGTACTGCTGAGCAGCGAGGAGCTGTGTATCTATCCTCCTTGTTCTCCAGTATTGCCCATCAAATATAACCTCCTTGTCCGGGACAATACCCACTTTATCGACAGATTTACGACTTCTCGGAACGAGCCATTCTGCTATGGTATATTTCAGGAGAGATTTATCATCAAATGATGCAAGTTCCTGAACCGTTCATTTCCCATAAGAAGTAGTACCAATGATAATACTATTTTTCGGGTAATATTCACGAAGTGTCGCTGCGATAATCTCAGCTGCCGAAGCTGTATCTTCATTGATAAGAATCACTATTTCATATTGAGACCAATCAGCGAGAGGTGAATTCAGGGCATAATTAGTGACTTCGAGTTTTGGATATTTGAGGATAACAAGAGGATTTCATCTATCTATCAAATAATTGAGAATACTCCGAGTTTCAGCCAGAGAACCTCCGGGATTATTTCGGAGATCGAGGATGAGCCTCTTTTTACCACTCGAGAGAAACCCCTGAAGAGCAGATTCCATCACAACATCAGTACCAGTAGCTACCTCTCAAAAAATAATCCGATAAGAATTCGTGAGTTCTTCTGTCTCAACCTGTTCAATATGGATGATATCACGGATGATAGCGACAGTTTTTGTGATTTTCCCAGATTGAACAGTAACCTCAACCTGCGTCTTTACTTGTCATCGTAGCCGAGCAATATCATCGACAATACCATTCTCAGTGACGACTGGTATACCATCTACTTTTATGATTTTATCACCAGAGACGAGACCTGACTTCTCAGCAGGACTATGGCGAATAACATCTGTGATAATGAGTGAACCCTGCGCATCGATATCAATGATGACCCCTATTCCTACTATGTTACCATCAAGAGAATTTTTAAAATCGGTCGATGCATCAGGTCTGAAAAACTTGGTATGCTGGTCTCCAAGCTCATTGACGAGTCATTCTGCAGCACCATAGATGAGCTCTGTTTCATTGAACTTCTCACCTCGGAGATAGTTTTGCTGGAGGAGATTGTAGATATTTTCGAGAAGATAATAATTATCTGCCTGTGAGAGTTTTGATTCAGAGGGCGCTGCTACTGGAGCAGTGTTTTCGACTGGAGTATTCATCAGACGCAAAGTGCGATAAGCAAATGAAGTCCGTATAGTCGCCATAAAACGCTCATAATCCTCGAGAGTGAGCTGTGAATCATCGGTAGCAATACGAGTTCAGAAGTGGTGACGAAGAAGCTGAGAAAATGACCGATCACTCATCGGTGTATCTGGCTGAAGTGTTGAAGCAGTATTGGGCAACATATCATAATATATAGCCCTCTGAAGTGCTCCGCGGAGTCCAGTTCTCGTACCAATACCACTAT
Source organism: Candidatus Altimarinota bacterium (assembly GCA_017992415.1). Taxonomy (GTDB): domain Bacteria; phylum Patescibacteriota; class Gracilibacteria; order BD1-5; family JAGOOR01; genus JAGOOR01. The sequence goes on along the minus strand of JAGOOR010000049.1, from coordinate 2,392 downwards.
ATTTGACCGTCACATTGTTGACCTCTGGAGTCAGAGTCGGGAAAATCTCCGTAAAATAGAGAGTCAATGTCTCACCGAGTGTGAGATTTTTTTGTTCTGCAAAGCTCACAGGAGAAGTAAGCCCAAGAGAAAGAGTGAAAATGAGAATAATGAGCTTTTTCATAAGAGAAGTATATCCTCAAGAGCCTAAAGTACAAAATATTTGTTTGGGAAAGCAAAACTCATACTATATATTTATGTTTATTATACTCCTTGTCTTCTTTGGTTTCTGATATGGTACTGGTTGGATCTCCCGTCAGATAATAAAAAAATACCATACATCAAAATACACCTGCAATATAGATAAAAAAGGTGTATCAGGAAGATCAATTCTGGCGATTATTCTGGTTATAATTGGATTCTATTTTGAGATACCTCTTGTCGTCTTTTTCGCTGGATTTACCTGGTACGAATCGAGAGCAAAGTGGTGTATAGT
>JAGOOR010000049.1:0-1817 GCA_017992415.1 Candidatus Altimarinota bacterium | reverse complement strand
GCAATACTCTTTGATTTTGATGGTGTCATAGCCCATACTCAACCAATAATGAAACAAGTATTATGGAAATTTTTCTCTGACAAAAATATCGAAATAGCTGAAAAAGAATATGAGGAAGATGCTTGGGCGAGTAAATCACTGGACCAAGTCTGCGAAAGCCTCGAAACCAATCACAATATCATACTAGAAGTCGGAGAACTCAGAAAAAATATCTGGGAAGGTCAAAAAGCACTCTTCTCCGCTGGGCTCGAATCAGACCCAAGCCTCATACTCCTCCTGGAGTATGCACAAAAAAGTAATATTCCCGTCGCTATTGGGACAAACTCAGCTCGACATCGTGTCGAATGGGTATTGGAACTTATGAAAATAGACTGATACTTTCGATGAATCATCTGAGCAAATGACCTCACCAACCACAAACCCGATCCAGAAGTCTGGCTCAAATGCTCTGAAATAGTAGAAGTCCCTCTCTCAGAATGCCTCGTCATTGAAGACGGTCTCCCAGGACTCACAGGAGCAAAAACATGTTGAGCAAGAAGTGTCTATTATCACCGATTCTGTCGACCAGAAAAAGCCTGCATGGAACTCGCAGAGAAAAGTGTGGAGAGCTTTGAGGAATTATTGAGCTAAGTATTGCAAATAAATAATGAGTCATTATAATACAATTATTATGGTAAATATATGAACAACTGATATAGAAAATGGGGAGCCATCACAGACAGAATTACTCATGTTAGCATTTGCTCAAATGATGGAAGCAAAATGACCATTCGAAGAACCAAAAACTTTGAGCCTAACAGATAGGCTGACTCGTGGAGAAGAATCTCAAAAGGAATATATCACTCATCTAGAAAATCGCATTGGAGAAATGGAAACAATCGCGCAACTTCAATGACTCAAGAAAAGCTACGAAAAAGCTAGTGGAAAAAACTCAATAAAGAACATCCTCTCTACGATTTATACACAAAGAAAATGGAGAAAATAGTGGAAACCCTCTAGCTCACAAAATATCTCAGAAAATCCCCGTGGTTCTGAAATGCTTTTCGGGAAAATGAAATCTTTTTGCCTGACATCACCTCAGCACATTGTTTTGTATCTTCTTTGAGGATTTGTTTCATGGCTTCCAGCGTTTTCTCTCACTCACCTCACCACTCGAGGATATACCTGCCGAGCTGCATGGAAACACGACGAATGCCCATTCATGAGAGTCTGAGACGCACACGGATGAGGAGAAAGAGATGGTCTACAGACGATTGTTTCACATCAATACGAGTCTTGAGAGGTTCTATAATCTCGGATAACTCTTCTTCATTTCGGACACTTTCGAGCTCGCGATAGAAGTGGATTTTTTCAATATCAGAACTAAATGCCTCATCAGGAATATACGCGCTAATAGGCAGGTCAATAGTCGTATCGACTTTTGCTTCTTTCTTTCAGGATTGGAGTTCTTCGATTTTTTGTTCGAGGAGTTTGAGATAAAAGCTCACACCCACATCGCGAGTTTTACCAGACTGTCGAACACCGAGCACATCACCCACACCTCGGATTTCCATATCTCGGAGCGCTATTTCAAATCCTGCACCGAGATGCGTATGATTTGCAATGGTCATAAGTCGCTCCCGTGCTTCATCCTGAAGTTCTGGTTGTCGATACATGAGATAACAAATCCCCTGAATCTTTCCTCGTCCGACACGGCCACGAAGCTGGTGAAGCTGAGCCAGACCAAAGTCCTCAGCCTCGTCGATGATGATAGTGTTTGTATCGAGGAAGTTGATACCATTTTCGATAACGGTGGTGGTCAGGAGGACATTGTGCAT
>JAGOOR010000048.1 GCA_017992415.1 Candidatus Altimarinota bacterium | reverse complement strand
AAACTCTCTGGCGACGCTCTCACGACAGTGCTCCCTCCCGAGAAAAACTTCACATGGTCAGCGATTCCGCATATCTTCTCGACACCATTTTATTGCTACGCATATTCATTTGGCATGCTCGTCTCTCTCGCTCTCGTGGAGAAATACAAACGCGAAGGCGCTGCGATGATCGAGGATTATGTGAAACTCCTCTCAAGTGGCGGAAGTGTACCACCTGTCGAAATACTCCAATCTATCGGCATCGATGTCACACAACCTGAGTTTTATAGTGATGCATTTGCGACGATAGAAGGGTGGCTTGTGAGTTTCGAAGAAACTCAAATGAAGAATGATTAATGAAAAATGAATAATGGAGGATTTCTTGAAAAACAGAAATGGGTTTTTAGGGGCGAAACTGTCTAAGGCCCATGAATAAAGAACCGTAAGATGAAAACAGTCCGAGTTTTTCGTCCCTAAATCGTTTTGATACTTTTTCGACAAAAAGTACGAAGACTGACTCTGCATCTGGAATAGATTCCACCTCACGCTCGCCAGCTTACTCGTGATGCCATTCAAGGCATCGCTCCTGGCTGGAATGACGAAGATAAAATACTTGCATCCAATAAAAAGATAGGATATCCTGTGAGGGTAATCCTTTTTTACTATGGAAACCAACACACCAGCTTCAGTTCCGAGCACACCAGCTTCAGTTCCGAGTCAGATGATGATTAATAATCTCCTCATCGACAAAAAGATGCAGGAATATCGAGATTCAAAAGAACTTCAATACTTCTGGGATATTTTCAGCGATTGTGTCTCTGAAGAAAGAGTGAACAGGGAGCTCAGCGATAACGCTGGGAAATACTATGGTAATAAAATAGGAGCGAGAAATAACCTCATTCGACACGATCTCGATGAAGCAAAACTCTTTGTCACAGCTCGTGATGCATATGCAAAACTCACTTGTGAAAAAATTATTCAATTCTTCCGTCTATCAGTTTTTTCATGGTCAACTGGTGGGAAGAATTATTCGACAGGAGGAACAATAGAAACATTTAAAGCAATACCTCTGACACACCTCGGAGACCTCTACAACCATGATGATATCATACAAGTAGAAGCTCTCAGTGAACTCGTTGATGAGGTTATTGGCAAGATGACAGATGAATTCAAGAGTTACGAAGCAGTTCGTGCTTGTTTCAATTTCTACAGTCATCGACCCACATTTGGCAAAAACTCTCCTATATTCCGAGATTGTCTCGGGTATATCGCCACAATAGCTACGCACGCACGCACTGCAGATACAAATGAATCATACTTCCAAAATGCTGGAGCACAGATTCGTCAGTATCGAGAAATGCTGGATCCAGAAAAAAATGTTCCAGAAGATTACAAGATATTTCTCGCATCAAGTGATAAATCAACTTCTCAGATTCGTCACGATATCGAGGAAACACTCGTTCAGTACATCCGTACGCTCGTATCATTTGTTCAAATGCAGAAAAAAGGAACAAAAAACGAGCTCAAACAAGACCTCGAAACATTCCTCATAGATACAGGCTATACACTCGAAACACTTCGTCAGGAAGTGGTACCAACCTACAAAAATACCATGGACAAAATCATCTTTAAAAAATCAGGATGGGAACTCCATGAGATCCCTGCAAAAAAATAATTTGCAATTCATTTTTCTCTATAGTACAATATCATTATGAAAAAATATATCATACCCCTCGCGGTCATCTCTACTCTGTCTCTCGGAGCTTTTGCTGAGCCAGCATCAGTCGAATGTTCGACTAACCCTAGCTTTGGTACCAATAGCTGTGAAGTCTGCTACACAGATTCATTTAATGCTACAGCAACACCGGAAGGATTCACCAGTAATATCACTTCTGTAAAAATCCCCTGGAAACACAATGGTGGTGAACTTGATGAGATTATTTATGACAATGAACAAAAATTCCCAGAAATAAAATCATCTATCAAGGTCACAACAAAACCAGAAAAACCAGAAGAACTCTGGACAAGCCATGAATCACTCATCTGGACACCGTTTTCTGACCATAAAGAAGTATTTATCAAGGATGGCGAGGAAATAGGCCTCTACAAACTCCAGGACAAAGCAGGAATCACTGTTACAGGAAAGAAAGCAGATGATACTATTATGTTTGTCACACCTCTTGTTGTACGAGACTTTGATGCAAAGACAAACGAAGATTCAGACCCAACAACCAGAAATATCTGTGTTATGGGGAAATTTACGATGAAAACAGGCGCTACACCTGCTCCTACAACTACAGGACCAATTCCTGCAGGACCAATTGCAGTACCTACAGAACCTTCATTGCTCGACACACTCGAGACAATCACAACTTCAGACGCTCTCGATAATGCCGCTGAAACTCTTGATACAGAAACAACTGAAGAAGATGTAGACATCAATGTTGAGCCAGCTTTCAATGCTGCAGGACCAGAAGCTACAGAAACTATTACCTCTGACCAGACAGCTACAGAAACTGGACCAGCCCTCTGGGTTGCACTCCTCCTCGCATTTGCGATTGCAAGTGGATGGAATGCTTGGAAAAAACAGCAAGCGTAGTCTGGACTTTTTAATTCTCGAAGTATAATACACCCATGACACCTGGAACAGCTACATGACCAGGAGAGAATAGGGAAAACCACCTCGACCGTCGTGCCGGGGAAACCAGCAATCATGGAGAACAAATACGATATACTCGGAATTTCTGCGATGGACTGACAAAAACTGATACAGCATTTACCCCACTCGTAGAAGAGTTCTACCAAGGATCAAAAACAAAAGACGAGCTCCGTGCAGAATTCAAAAATAGAATCAAGTGACTCAACAAAGCCACACGGGACAAAATGGGTATCGTGAGTGCATGAGATACTCCTACAAACGATGAGATAGATGATTTCCTGTCAAAAACTGGGTGCTTCGATAATCAGCTCATGGCCGGTATAAATGCCAATCAACGGGCAAAAGATAAGGCAAATGATGCTCTGATAGAGAGCTGTCTCGATGCTGTTCGTGATGAATATGATGGATTCGACGAAGCTGAACTCAAGAAATCCCTCAAACGAGAAGGAATGGGTAGACTCAGAACATTCCTCGAAACACCAAAATATCGAAAAACATACCTCTCAAAACTCCCATGAAGCAATACACTCAGGGATAAAAACTTCTCAGATATCAATTTTGAGCAGATTACGAGTGCAATTTCAAAACTCCCAGTCACACATCCAAAACGACGAGAAATACAAGAAGCATGGCTCAAAATAGCTCAAGTTGCGCACCCTGATAGTAATCTCGCAGGGGCTTTTCACGATATATCTCATGGATGAGGAAAACAGGTCGATATCGCTGGTGCTTACGGAGCATTTTTCGGTGACGACAATACACTTATTTCTCGAGAAAATCGTGAGAAAATCCTCAATTTCCTCGTCAAACAGTACACACCCGTCATACCTCTCAGCGTCCTCACGGTTATAGACCCCAGAACAAGTAAAGAATATCTGACTTCTGAATCAGAAAAAGCAGAACTAGAAAAAGATCTCCCCTCAGATCCTGAGCTCGCAGAGGCACTCAAAAAAGACCGAGAAGAACAATGGGAAAAAACCTACAAACACTATATAGGTGGTCGGAAAACCATGATAGGAAGCCGCTCTCTCCCTTTCGAAACAAAAATCAGAATTCTCTCACAATTTGGATCAACAGGAAAAGCAGAAAAGATGAATCAGTATTATCATGGGAAGCCTGGATCTCTCCGTGCAAGCACAGATACGGAAGAAAGTTTTCGCGATAAATTCAAAAAAAATTATGGTATTGATACTGAAAAACTCGATATAAAACCTGGACTCACAGAAGAGCTCGTCGCACGACTCGGGCACAGAGTAGACGGTATCGAACACTTCGATGCTGGATGTGCCATGCAATGGAAATCAAAAAATAAAGAAACTGGTGAAGAAATGACAGGCTA
>JAGOOR010000021.1 GCA_017992415.1 Candidatus Altimarinota bacterium | reverse complement strand
TTGCTTCCTTGATGCCAACGGTCTCCATGAGAAATTTCTTGCAATCTACTTTCCACTTCTCGTGCCACTCGAGTTGAGTGCCTGGTTCGCAGAAAAACTCGATTTCCATTTGTTCAAATTCTCGAGTTCGGAAGATGAAGTTACCGGGTGTGATCTCATTACGAAATGCTTTACCCACTTGCGCTACACCAAACGGTACACGACGACGACAGGTACGAACGATATTTGGGAAATCGACGAAGATACCCTGAGCCGTCTCCGGTCGCAGATACACCATAGCGGAAGAATCCTCCGTCACACCTTGCGAAGTTTTGAACATGAGGTTGAATTTGCGAATCTCAGTCCAGTCAGCTTTTACTTTTGGATTATTTGGATTTCGGACATCTTCACCAACCATAAAATTATACTGTTGTTCAGCTGTCCAAGATTCTGGTATTAAGCTAGTAACCCCGTATTTTGATTGATACTTTTGAAATAGTAATTTTGTTTGAACATCCTTCCAGACAACAGTACTACGAAAATTATCATCACCCTTAAATCTAGATAAATCATAAAAATCTGGATTAAGAGAAATTTGTTCATCCATTTTTTTCTGGTCTCTAGTTTCATCCATATTTCTCGCTAATTCTAAATTTAAAGCTTCTTCCATGAGTTTATCCGCTCGAAATCGCTCTTTCGTATTTTTATCATCTATCAGCGGATCAGAGAATCCTCCTACATGACCTGAAGCAACCCATACCTGCGGATTCATGAGGATAGCTGCATCGAGGAGGACCATATCCGGACGGCGCTGGACGAATTCTCGTATCCAGAGATTCTTGAGATTTTCCTTGAGGAGAGAACCAAGAGGACCATAGTCCCAAGTGTTCGCGAGACCGCCATAGATTTCAGAGCCCTGGAATACAAATCCGCGATTTTTCGCGAGGTCGACAATATGTTTCATAGAAAGGTGGTTATAAATAATTATTTTTTACAGTACATGCGGATAAATTGGTCTCATCAATAAGCTCATTGCCCAAATGATTTTTCGAGAATCTGGAATCATGTCTGCTCTAGATCATTTGTGAGGTCAATTTCTGTATAATATGCATAAGTCTTTGTACTTCCTGGGATACTTTTGCTTTCTTTCTCTTCCATGTGTGTTTTATTTTGATCATATTTTGTGGCAACGAATAATACTCATCACTCACGAAGAGAATCAAAACAATTTCTCATCACTTGGACGGACTCCTCACGCGTGAGATGCACAATAGCAGCATTACACCATATTGCATCATATTTTGCCTGATAAACAGGAGAGCTCGGATCGACGATATCTCCTACGACATAGTTTCCTGTGGTAGTATTCTGCAAATCGAGAATAAATGGCTCACAGATATCAATACCCATTACATAATGACCGTGTTGGATGAAATATTTCGCATCTCTACCTGTACCACAACCTACATCTAAAATAGTACTCTCTTGTGAAATGTAGGAGATGAATTTATCTCTCATTTCGACGACATCTCATCAATTTTTTGCAATAACATCCTCGCTCGTCCTGGCAAGGAAAGTCGCAGCACCATCTTCGTAAACGCGTTTTATTTCAGAGAGTCTTTGTGAATCGGTTTTCATAGGCATTATTTTGTTTCTTCCCAAATTTTACGAATAACAGGAAGTGCGAGAGTAGAGAGAAAATATCAGCAAGTCGGAACAAGAGCATGGAGATACCAATTTTCCACTCCGAGAAGATACATATAGAGGCCGAGTATTCCGTAAGTCATGATGAGAATGCTCACCTTGCGAGTAATCGAAGTTTCCCATGCTTTGTCTTTTTCAACACGAGCATTTCGGGATTCGATTTCAGTAATACGAGATTCAATGGTGGTCATAGCGGTATTTTTTAAGAAACAAGAGAAAACTGAATATCACTATCTCTTTCGTTTGTTATTCATTGTTGTGAAAATTTTTCCAGAACATATGGTACTATCCTATATGGTACATGCTTCTTCTCCCCTATCACGCTATGATGAAGTCAATCCACTACCTGATATCTCCCTCCCAGTAATGCCAGTATTCTCTGGTCAGGAAATGATAAATCTGAACGATAAATATCGACTCCATTTCTAGAGACCATCAATCTCGAAAGAACTGAATTACCATTCCATATATTTTTCTCTGTGAGGTGAACTTTCCCTGGTCGGTAATCCTCTCTCCCCTTTCAGGCATTTTCCTTTTCCAAGCATTCTAGAAGAGTTTGATGAATTGTCCTCAATTTAAACTGAATAGTTGGTCAGTTATTAGAGAGGTGATTGAGGTGTGAACGAAGTGTATTCATATCTTAATTAAATATTTTTATACTGTTTGCAAAATTCCACAACATTCGAAAAGAGATCTAGTTTGAGAGCCTCTTCTACTGTGAAAAATCAAATCTCCTGACACTCGTCGCTTGGAGTAAAATCGAGATTCTGTAGAGTTGTTTTATAGATAACATTTGATTTCCATCTTCATTTCTCCAGCCAAGTGAAAAAATACGAAGGACGATCCGCGACAGAAGTGACTTCTAATCCCATTTCTTCTTTTATCTCTCGTGTAATCCCCTCTTGAGGATTTTCTCAGAAATCCAGTCCACCACCAGGGAGTTCCCATTTTCCATTATCTTCTCGACAGAGGAGAAATCTCCCCTCTTCATCCAAAACAAGAGCCTTGATGGAGACGCGGTAAAAACAATTTGGAATATTTTCTGGGTGGTCTGTCATAATGTTACTTATTTTGATAAATATAAATATTATTTTGAGAAACTCCGTTCACAAAATCTGTTGGGATAATCTCTATCGGTTTCCAATCTTTGAAGCTAATACGATAGAGGATCAGAACCTGTTTTTTATTCATCTTCGCTTGCAGTACTTTTTTTAATTTTGATAGAAGTAATCGAGGAACATAGAGAAATAATATATCGGCTCAAGATATATCTACAGTGAAGAAATCTTCTTGAATAAAATGAAGGTTTTTTCTTCTAATCCAAAACTTTTGTAAAAATCTGCAAAACCTCACTTGAAAAGCGATATTTTCTACACCAACAAAACGATACTCTGGAAGCAGATTTGAAAGAGGAAAAAGAAGTGAACCGCGACTACTCCCGAAATCATAGAAAACACCTGTTCATCGAAAGTATTTTTTTACAATTTTTTCAATATCAAGAATTGCATTTGAACTCGTTTCGAAATATTCCATATCAGCAAAATCATTAAAGTAAATTGACCAGAGCATATATAAAAAGTGCTTTTTATAGACTAAATAAACCAATAATATAAATAATACTCATATATATATATATATATATGATCGGAAAGGAGGAAATTATTCATATAAAAAATTAAGACCCCAATACACGGAAAATCCATGTATCGGGGTCTGTGGGTCAGACGGTTCCACCCGAGTGTTTATCTTTTTTACGACTTCAACAAAAGAATGAGCATTGTAATGCTTCGTAGTTTCAGCGAAGAAGTATGATGTTGTGACTTCTCCGTTCCAGGGAGATGTGCTCATTATAGTCCTTCAGGGAGAGATTCAAGTGAAAATTTACCAGAAAAACGGAAACGAGAGTCCGAGAGCAAATACTGTTTGAGCGTCATGAATACAGACTCAAAGTAGCTGAAGTGGAGAGCGAGTTTATTTGCTTTCGGCAGTTTTGGGTACTTTTGCTGTCAAAAGTACCAGAACGAATCTGAGTCTGACCTGGATCCCGACTTTCGTCGGGATGACTGCTCGTCTTGTAAATCCTAGAAATCCCCTATTCTAGAGGTCTATGTCACAAATGATTAGCTACGATGATCCGGCTCCTGTCTCACCTCTTCATGATGTCATTCTGAGAGTATGTGAAGCTCACGCAGATTTCAGTTATGATGAAGTCGAGCTTTTCTGTAATAGTTATCTGGCGACTATCACAGAAAAAATAAAAGAAGAGACCAAAATGAAGCGACTCATGAAATACCTCGAAAAAGAATTTGATATAGAAAATACTCTCGCAAACACCAAAGCTTACGCTCCGAGAACGATCGATAGTCTCCCCAAGTCTCTCCTCCAGGCAAAACCAACTATCGCTTCGAGACTCATAAAAATCACAGACCTCTCAAAATCCATCAAACACACAGAACTCTTCGATCATGCCAATCTCCAGATAAACCGAGAAGATAAGCTCGCTCTTATCGGTAAAAATGGTTCAGGGAAGACAACACTTCTGAAGATGCTGGTCGGTGTCGATGAGGATTACGAATGAGAGATAGACCGTACTTCTGGGCTCAAGGTAGGCTACCTCACACAGGACCTCTTCTGGAAAGATAAGAAAAACACTCTCCGAGAAGAAATGCTTCAAGTATTTCCCGACATTACTGAACGAATCAATCGCTTGCACGAAATCGAGGGCAATCTCGAGCATCATCATGAAATCCGTGAAATCAAAGACTATATCGAAGCTCGTGATGGCTACCATCTCCATGATTTACAGTTGAAGATTTTGACCTATTTTGGATTTGATGAATCATATCTCGACCGAGGTGTGACACAGCTCTCAGGAGGTGAACAGATGAAAGTCCAGATTGCGAAATTCATCATTCAGGAAGTCGATATTCTCATCCTCGATGAGCCAACGAATCATCTCGATATCGAGGGAATAGTTTTTCTCGAACACTTCTGCCGTCTCTGGAAAAAGGCGATTATCTCAATTTCTCACGATGTTACCTTTATCAATAACACCTGCCGAGAAATCATAGAAATATCAGACAAAAAACTCCATACCTACCACGGCAACTACGACGCGTATGTGATAGAAAAACAAAAACGCTACGAAACACAGCTCAAGCATTATGAGGTCCAAGAACGCGAAATAGAAAAACAAGAAGCCTATATCAACCGCTTTCGCTACAAGGCGAGCACTGCAGCGAGTGTGCAGAGTCGTATCAAGATGCTGGAACGGATGGAAAAAATTCCAGAACCAACCACTGAAATCCATGTAAAGCCCATCATTCTCAAAACTGTTTCACACCTACCAGAGAAAATCATGGAGCTCAAACAACTCTCTGCAGGCTACGACTCCCCTATTGTCTCTACCCCCTATGATATCACCATAACGAAACATGATAAAATCGGTATCATAGGTCGAAATGGTGCTGGGAAAACAACCTTTCTCAAGACCATACTCGGAGAAATCAAACCTCTCTCAGGTGAAGTTATCAAGAATCAAAATCTCACTATCGGTTCATATTCTCAAGTTCTCGCCGATCTAGATCCAGAAGCAACTGTCATGAATGAACTCACAAAATGACACGGCAAATATCAGGAAATTCGCACGATGCTCTGAGGCCTCCTTATTCAAAATGAGAAATGGCACCAGACCATTTCGACACTTTCTGGCGGAGAGAGGGCAAAGGTCGCTCTGACGAAAATGCTCCTCACACGACCCCACGTCATCATCATGGATGAGCCAACAAATCACCTCGATCTTCATTCCAAAAATGCCATTGAGACTATGCTTGAAAACTTCAATGGCGTCAGCATCATCGTGTCACACGACCGTCACCTACTCTCAGAAACTTCAACAGTATTCTGGCTCATACAGGACGGAGAACTCAGAATGTTCCACGAGGCAGAATCAGCGTGGAGATATATCTGAGGTTAAAAAAATCCTCCTATAATAGGAGGATTTTCAAGCGAGACAAGAAGTTTACGAGTTTTGTTTTCTCTTAATAAGAGTCTGGATAGCATTATCAATATCAGTAAATTCATACGGTTTTGCTAAAAAGATATACTGCCCAGGATATTGTTCAGAAAATTCTCGGTCTATAATTTCTCCATTCTCTACATTTCAACTTACAAATACAACTATTTTTCAAACTTCTAGTGCCATTTTACCTCTACGGAGTCAGCCTGAAGGATCACTGACAGAATCTGTATCATTTATGTCGGTGATAATAATGTCGGCGTTTTTCATTTTTCTCCATTCAAATCTTTGTTTTATTTCTTCAACAGAAAGCACCTTCTTGTTTTGTGCTCTATTTGCTTTAATAAATTCACATTTTGATGTAAATTGTACACCTGTATCAAAAACGCCTGCCCCCTTAAATCAAACCTTCTCCATAAACTTTCCCACCATTAAGCGCTGAACAGGTAAGTCATCAAAATACACACAAGTCATTTCCGATAGAGAGTTTGGTTCTTTCTCTCCACCCTCGGCAGAGAGTATGACATCGACTGAATCATTTGTTGTTCGTGGGACTGGATGATGAACCGAGCTTTCGACTATACCTTTTTCTTCTTCTGTTCCTGAGTCTGATTTTTTTATTGTATTCATGTTTATATTGTACACTATCATATCAAATAAGTCAAATAAAAACCCTCTAACTATAGAAGGCTTTTTGATTTCTCTTGGTGACCTCACGGAGAATCGAACTCCGATTGCAGGAATGAGAATCCTGTGTCCTAACCGTTAGACGATGAGGCCAAAAAATCCCCCGTCCGCCACAAAGAGACGGACAGGGAAAATATTACTCGCACTCAATACCGATAGATCGAGCTGATCCACGAACTATTTTCATAGCTGCATCAATATCATTTGCATTGAGATCAGACATCTTGCGTTCTGCAATATCCTTGATCTGTGCATTTGTGAGTTTACCAACCTTTACCTTGTGAGATGTAGGTGACCCTTTATCGAGACCGATAGCCTTTTTGATGAGGTTAGTCATCGGTGGTTCACGAGTCTCAAAAGAGAAGCTACGATCATCGTAGATAGTGATGATAGTTGGAAGGGTCCAACCAGAGCGATCACGAGTTTTATCATTGAATTGTTTACAAAAGTCAGCGATTTGGATACCCGTGGGTCACAAAGCTGTACCGATTGGCGGTGCAGGGTTTGCGGCACCAGCAGAAATCTGAAGCTTGACGATTCGTTTGATTTCTTTCTTTTTAGCCATAAATAAATTTTTAAGTAGTAAGTATAATTGCGTTGGCTACTTATCCAACATTGGTTCGCGAGAAGCCCTCTTGCGAGGCACGAGAATGGTGGGTCCTCTGGGGATCGAACCCAGGACCGCCGGCTTAAGAGGCCGTTGCTCTACCGACTGAGCTAAGAACCCATCGCGCGTGAGTATACGCGAAAATACGAAAAGGCAAGGAAATTTATACCTAGAAATGACTTCGAAGAATCTCTTGAAAACCTACTAGAAATTTCTGAACATCAAATTCTCTCGCTCGAGTTACCAGAGGAGCACTGTCATCATATCTCCCCTCCCCTATTTCATGGTCAAAATCGAGGAATGAATGTTCAAAACTCTCATCCGTTTCTTCAGGGAAAAATCGCCCCGTCACTCCGTCTATATTCACTTCAAGTAATCCACCTTTTGCAAGTCAAAATACTGGTATTCCCGCAGCTAGAGCCTCAAGTGGGGCGATTCCTGCATCCTCTTTTTGTGGCATGAGAAATCCTCGTGCATCTTGGTATACTTTTACTACATCATCGTCAGATATTTTTCAGAGAAATTCTATATTTCCTCCTGCAATTTTTTCTAGTTCTGATCTCTGGGCGCCATCTCAGATAATCTTGAGAGGAATTCCCAGTTTTGTAAGAACACGAATAGCCCTATCTACCTGTTTGAATGGCGTGAGTGCGGAAGTGATAACGAAATATTTCCTCTGTGATAGTGACATAAATCCAGGAGAAAATCTTTCCGTCTCAACTGGTGGCCAGAGAACAACAGAATCTCTGTTATAATATTTCTGGATCCTTCCCTGAACTTCGCGACTATTTGCGATATAGGTATCAGGATTTTTGGAAGCTCTGAGATCAACTCGACGAAGCCAAGAAAAAAGAAGCCGAACAAGTGGTCATGCAATAATTCTTTTCACCGATGAAAAAAGTTCTCCTCTTTTATCTTTTCTCCTTTCTCTTTTATCTTGAAGAAGTCCAAGCTCTGCTTGCACCTCGTTCGTTGCATCCCAGAGATATCTCGCTGGAGAATGACAGTAACAAATATGTCGAGAATTAGGTCATTTCTTTACTCCATGAGCAAATCCAGAAGAACTCGAAATAACCAAATCATAACTTGATACATCTAGTCTATTCACGGAAAAGGGCATAAACGGAAGTGAAGCTCGAGGCCTTCCTGTGAGCCCATAAAACCACTGCGCTGGTCAATGACAATGTATCTGCGATTTTGGAAATATATTTCATACTTTTTTCTCATCGTACATCAGAGTAAATACATCTGCTTCTGGATAGAGTTTTCTGAGCTCCAAAAGGACTCTTTCTGCCCCTCAGAACTTGATAAGCATTTCATGAACTATGGCTATCTTCATAACGGCAGTATAGGGATTTTTATTTTTTTGTCTTCTATTAATTTGACATGTGTATTTTTTAGTTATATTGCAGGGATTGTATTATTATTTTTCACACATGGATACTGCAACAGACAAGCTCATTCCCGAGGTAGAAGAAACATTGGAGCCAAAGGTGGAACAGAAGCCAGAAAAACCAGATTACTCAAAAAATATAGATATCAGTAAGATTCCTGAAAATGAAAGAGCCCAAATCGAGACGGCTAAAAGTGTTATTAGCATACTTTCACTCTCTGCAGAAAATGTGGAATTACATGAATACATTCCTTTTTGATCTGTAGAACTGCCTGGGAAGTATTCTTTTCAAAAACCAAATTGTGATATTGAGTTTAAGCCTGGGTGGAACAAATGTAGAGTTACACTTGGCAATTTCGTTTTTGATATGGCAATGCCAACATCAAGAGAGGATTTCGATGAGCAGCGAGCGTCTATGATTGATTTTATAAAGAAATATAGGGCAGCTTTTGAGGAAAAAAGAGTTGCTATATGGCAAGAATTTAAAGAAAAAATGAACTCTACTTCTTCTGCAGACCCGCAATAATCAAAAACAGAGCGAGTGCAGTATGTACTGACTCAAATGAATGGAGAAATGTATTCATCACAAGGACTCCTACAAGTGCCGCAAGCATGGCTGGATATTTCCGAATATTAACGAGGAGGAGAATAAAAATAACAACGAAGAAAAAGAATCCAATTATTCATCATTCTATCAGCTGCTGTATATACCAACTCTCAGGAATAAAATAATGTTCAGTGCTCATCACAAAATCTGAATTTCTAGCTAGGAAATATTCACCCAATTGTTTCATTTCACCGTCGAGTGATTCTAGAGGAATAGGGTCCTGATTCACTTCAGCAATGGCACGACTCGCGGGCCCAGCCTGAGCTAGACCATGTCCGAGAGGCTGCTCGCGAAATCGGAGATAACCGATGTACATGCGCTCAAAATGGGCAGAAGTGGATCATTTACGAGTGATAACTTCTGTGAATTTTGGACCAAATTGAAATACAGCAAGTGTTCATGCGATGAGCACGAGGACAATTGTTGTGCTGAATTTTTTCCAATTAATATGGCGAGCGCGGAAATGTCCGCGACGAATCTTATCAGAGAGTGAATACATTATTAAAATCACAGAGCCCACGAGCATACCCAGAAGTCCACTTCTGCTGTAGGTCTGACTCATCAGAAAGACGAGCAGGAGCATGATAACAGTATTGATAAAACGATATTTCCGGAATCGAGAAAAGAGTGAAATATATGTCCCCATATACACGAGTAGAAAAAATGCCATCTGATTCGGACCTTCGAGCATGCCCTGAAATCTCACAATTGATGCCCCAGGAATACCGTGATAGATGGGAGGAGGACCTGCACCATCCCAGACACTCACCTGCCCACTAAATCCAAATATTGTGAGAAATACTTCTCAAAATACATACCGAATCAAGAGGCTTCCTACGAGCATCAGTCCACCAGATAAAATAAACACCTTACCTATTTGCCAAAATCGTATATCCCAGAGTCGAATTACCTGACGGAAAAAGACAAATGCTATCAAAAATTCTGTATCATATCTCAGCCCATAGATAAAAGCGGTCGGGGAAGCTCCTGTACCTATACTTATAGCTATAAGAGTCAGTACATAGATACCTATTGCTGCATCTATTCTGTCAAAGGTAGGGCGGCATTTTCGTTTCCACATATCAAGTACTGCTATAAGTACGATACCTGCGAGAAGGATTTCCTTCGTAAATCTCATCATACCGATATTGAGCCGTTCTGTTCCTGTAACCGAAACAATAACTGACCACGGGAGAAATCCTACAAAAAACAAGACGAGGAATTTCCCTATTTTTTCGAGAGACATAAACGATTATATATTAACTTCTGCGGAAATATTTGGTTCAACTATATCATTCGAAGGTAGAGGCATCAACGCTAACCAAGCAGTACCTACGACACCGAGAAGGATACCAAAGAGAGCTAAGAGTGCCATAACCTGAATCCAGGTAATGCGAATTTTTTTTGCCATAAGAAGGTTATAATAATAAAAACAGGGGGATTATAGATAAAAAACTTCTCCTGTCACGAAAAGATTTTTTCAACCTCTTATCTCGTTGTCGCCCTACAAATACGAGGATTTCCTACATATTCTTCATTTCGAGAAAATATACAATTAAACCATGCTAACTGTGCTCGGATAACACGGAGATTTTCTTCACTCTCAATTCCAGCATCCTGGATGAGAGATGAGGTGTCTATTTGTTTTATGAGTGCCTGAAGATCATTTATGAAGACTTGGTTTTGTATGGACTTCCCTTCCGAATCTAGTAAGTCATCTCTCAGAACAAACCAATACTCTTTTTGCGTAAAATAAGTATTCTCTAGAATTCCCTTAAGATTTGAGAGAGACTCTATTGCACTTTTTGTAAGTGATTTTCTAACTTCAGCTGTACTCTCCGGAGAGCGTTGGAGAATATCTCCTATGCGAATCATTTCTCTCACAATCTGCAGAGAATAGGCACTTCAGAGCTTTTGACTCGCGAGCATACGGGTAAGGTAATCCCATATCTCAATACTCGAAACAGTAGTTCATGATTGTATCATCTCGAGAATAGCTTTATCTCGGATAACACGAGCTCGAGGATCATTTGATATCAGCTGCATGTGGTATGTGCGAAATACACTTGTCCATGAATAATCATTTTTATCATTATTTTTATCTATTTGAAGCCACGCCTGAGTAGCACGCTCAAGCGGTAGGAACACTTCAGGAAAATCACTTCTCTCCCGACGAAATACATCCTCCAGAATAGTAAAACAAGAAGAACTATCTCCTCAGCAGCTATCCTCAACCTCAATTTTATTTATGAGTGATTGCACTTCCTCAAGAGCATTTCTAACACGAACATCATGGCGGAATAATCCTGAATCCTTTGATTCTGGTTCTCGTGCGAGAAATGTCTTCATCATAGAATCTAGGAATTTCTTTGTTATATTTCCGAGAGCTTTTTCTTGATCGCGAGGGAAAAAAGATACATAGATTAACCAGAGGTCTGCTGAGATGATTTCTTTATTTTCCAGGAGATCAAAAAATTCTATTTTCCCTTCACGCGAGAGAAAGGAAGGAAGCATTTTTGTTCCATCAAGTGTCATATTGGCATCAAAATTTGCAACGATACTCTCCTCTACAGATATGAATACCCCTCAAACACCGGACACGAGTATATCCGAGTTGGGTAATTTGATAGATATTTTCTGTGTTTGGCTGAGAGAACGGATGATCCATTTCCCTGAGGTGATTGATACACTATATTCTTCTCCATCTTTCTGTATTTGTGGTGTATTGCCCTGTCAGTACAGTATTATTTTTCACTCTTGGTAGCTCACAAACTCACCTTTTTTCTCTTCGGAGAGAGGAACTCTCTCCCAACCAATTTCTTTCTTCTGTATCGATCTCCAAAGTAAATCCTTACCTGTATCAATAGTGTTCACTGATGCTGGCCAAGAACTCATCCACCAGAAAAAAAATCCAACTCAAGCCAGAACTCCCAGAGATATAAATAATATTTGTCGGCGCATAATACTCATAGTACAGATTTTTATTTGAGAGCAACTTCTGAGAGTTTCCAATCGGATTCAAATGATTCTGAAATACTTTTTGTAATCTCTCATGAGAGAAATATTCCAATCTCCCGATTATTCTCGAGAGAGTTTTTTGTATAGTTAAAACTTCAGACAAAAGCACTTTTCTTATCACGAATAATTACTTTCGCATGAAGTGGTTTTTTCATTTTATGAACCTGAATACAGGTACCATGTTCTAATACGGGCTCAGCAGAATCCTCATAATTTGCCAGGAGGAGTCTGACACTTTTGCCTTCCAAACACAGTGTTGATAATTCTTTCAAGATCTCTTCATCAGAAAAGCTGGGAGCGTAAATATCTAGAGACGAATTCACTTGTCCTATAAAATTAATAATTCTTTCATGCGCATTTGTAGGTCATGCTAATAATCGTACATCCTGTGAGCCTCATATACCTCCTGAGAAATCTTTTTCAAAAATTGCTGCCAAATTCTCGAGTATTGATACATCTTTTCAGGACACAAAAAACTCCCTATTACTCGAGAAACTTGCCCGAGTCCAGTTCGCTGTCTCAATAATCCAATCACTATCTATTACAGAAAATTTTGCATGCATAAAAGCAAATTGATTTTCTCCACTGAGATGCATAGGGATTTCATTATTTTTCAGAAATATCTCTGTCTCACGATTGATGCTGGTATTTCAGAATGGGAATTTTTCCAAAATAACACGAACATCCACTCCCCTCTCGTGTGCTCGTACCAGAGATTCCCGAAGACTCGGAAGTGTAAATGAATACACTGATATCCAAACGCGCTCTCTGGACTCATCAATCATATCTATTATCCATGATTCTGAGATGGGTCATTTCTTGATGACGGCTGAAGTGAGAAATTCTTGCTGACCTGAAATGGTACCGATTTGTCTACGATGACTTCTGTACTCGGCTATATCTACACTCCCAATAAAAATATAACCAACAACGACGAGTATACCCCCGAGAACAAATCTTTGGAAGTATTTCATAGGAAATATTATCGAAAATGAAGATGAATATTGTTCTCGAATCCGTGCTGAATCAAAGTTTTTGAAAGTATATCTCTGAGGGATCCTTCATAGTTTCGAAGCTCAAAATTGATGATGGGCTTACTAGTGACAACTGTGACAATATCACGGAAAAATGTCACAGTAGATATCAGTCATGCCAAATCCTCTCTTCCCGATGCTGTGAGATGTTTTTTTACAATAGCCGTGAGGAGTGCGGAGAGTACTAGGGGGCTATTGCGCTGTACGGCGCGAGTATCCAGTATATAGGATCGTGCTACCATAGTGGAGGAAGGAAATAAAATATAAGTCCGCTCGCCGAGAGAAGTGCTCCAATAAGCCAAAATCTCATAACAATAGTCTCTTCCATCATTCCTTTTGCTTCGAGATGATGATGGTATGGTGCTATGAGAAAAACTTTTTTACCACGACGGAGTTTTTTGCTGCCAATTTGGATAATAACAGAGACAACTTCCAAGATATAAATCAAGGAAATAATCACGAGCACAACGAGAGTATCGGTCATCAATGCCATCACTGCTAGTCATCCTCCGAGTCACAGAGCCCCAGCATCTCCGAGATAGAATTGAGCAGGCTTAATATTGAACCAGAGAAATGCTGCTAGAGCTGCTGCAATCACAACACAAATAGTGGAAAGGAGAAAGAGATTTTCGTTGTAAGTAATGAAGGCGTAGAGAAAATAATTCTGTGCAAGCAGTCAGCCCGCCAGACCGTCGAGACCGTCCGTGATATTCACACTATTTGCCATAGCAGTAATAACGAGAATACTCAATCCAACATACCACCAACCAATATCCACAAGACCAAATCCGGGAATTGTGATACTGTCATGTCCAAGTTTTGTAAAAAACCACCAAGCTCCGGCAAAAGAAAAAAGAGTCAACCCCAGCATTTTCACACGAGCACTCATTCATTTCTTGCCTCCTATATTTCGTACATTGAGGTAATCGTCGAGACCTCAGAGGATTCCCATTGAGAAAAGGGCAAAAAGTGGGAGGTATGTCTCATTACGATTCCAGAGCGTATAGTGAAGATCGAATCAGAGTGGTCACTGTATAAACTTCAGAAAAACTGTTGCCAAAACCATTATGGCCACAACTATGAGTATCATCCCTCCTCCCATATTTGGAGTTCCTTGTTTATGGATGTGGAGTGCGCGGTATTTTGTCGCTTTTCCTCCACCGAGAGATGCTTCGGTGCGAATTTTTTTCGCAAGTTTGAGCCTCTGTAGGAGCCTGATATAGCTCGGAGTTATGAGCATAGCAACAAGAAAAGTTACAATACCAAAGACCACTATTCGTAAAATATTTTCATTCATAGGTTATTAAGAATAATTGTAGATAAATATTGATAATACGAAATATCAATACCCTTGAACAATCCCCATCTTATGGAACAAAAAAATCTCCCACAAATTGTGAGAGAAAATACATGGCCGACTTAAATAGAAATCTTTTCTCTATTGACGAGAAAAAGTTTTCAATGTCATTCTTTCGTCACCTGGTATGCTCTTTCTGGAAGCTCAGGAGCATTGATCTGAAATGAATCAATCTCTCTGAACGTTTCTAAAATTTGTTCTTGGGTACTCTTTGGAAGAGTATTTTCACTTAAAACTCTCTCCTGTTTTAACATTTTATTAAACAATCAACGACCATCAATGTCTCCAGTATAAGTGAAAATGTCAGAATATCCCTTCTCTTTCAAAAATCCCTCATTCTCTGCCTCTACATGGGTAATCGGTTGAAAATTTTTTCATTCTAATATTGCCAATATGTCGCCTGTGATCCGTGGCATCAAAAATCTGGAAGCCAGGATTTGTATCCCCGGATTCACTGCAGCTATTTTCACGCGCCGCTCCACTCAATATAATCCGAGATCTAATTTTCGATTGGCATGATCGTAAAATGGTATCAATAAATCTTCTCACGGGAGTCAGAGGTATGCCCCATCAACAAGTGTTGAGACACTGACTCGTGTAAAATTATATATACTCTTCAGTATTCACGCCTTTTTCATTCATGCCCATACTGCTTGTTCAATATTTTTTGTATCCATATTTATGGTATAATATAGATATGTAGAGAATGTCCAATAAAAATCCTCCCTGCTGTAGGGAGGATTTTTTGAATATATACATTACATCATGCCCATACCGCCCATTCATCCCATACCGCCGCCCATAGGAGGCATGGCTGGTTTTTCTTGTTCTGGTATTTCATAGATAACAGCTTCTGTTGTGAGGAACATTCCCGCAATAGAAACAGAATTTTCGA
>JAGOOR010000047.1 GCA_017992415.1 Candidatus Altimarinota bacterium | reverse complement strand
CCTCTTGGCGATATCGTTGGCGAAGTTGTCGAAAGTGTCGAACATCAGGGCACAAAAGAGGTCACTTTACTCGGTCAGAATGTGAATAGTTACGGAAAGGAAACTCGGAAAAATCTGTGGAATCCGGAAGAGCTGACCTGGACAGATTCAACTGTGAGGACACCATTTCGGGAACTTCTTGAAAAATTAAATGAGGTTCAGGGGCTTGATAGAATCCGCTTCACTTCTTCCAATCCTCATGATATGACACGAGATATTCTCGATGCTTATTTTGACCTCGAGAAGTGTTGCCATTACCTTCATTTTGCCCTCCAATCTGGCGATAATGATTTACTCAAAAAAATGAATCGCCGTCATTCATACGAAGATTTCAGATCTCAGGTGGAGTATCTCCGAAATTGTGATCCGCTTTTTGGTATTTCTACAGATATCATCGTGTGATTTCCAGGAGAGACTGAGGAGCAGTTCGAGAATACTATGATAGCTTTCCGGGAGTGTCAGTTTGACTATGCTTATATCGCGCGTTACTCTCCTCGCAAACAGACCTATGCTGCAAAAATGCCCTGACATATCTCTGCAGAAATAAAGGCACAACGATGGGATAGGCTCAATACGCTCATGTATGAAATTATTCAACAACGAAATGAGATGATGATAGGCAGAGAAGAGACTATTTTGGTATCAAAAATAGATGAAGAAGACGGTACTCTCTCAGGGAGAACCAGAAATTTCCGGGAAGTTTTCCTCCCAAAAAATGAGAAAATAAAATTGTGAGATTTGGTCCCAGTGAAGATAATGGAATTGGATAGATGGGTCCTCAAGGGCGTCACCCTTTAATGAAAAATTAATAATTAAAAAAGAAAAATGGAGGATTTTTCCTTTCGACATCGACTAACGCTTCGGTTCCTGGGATTTTTCCCACAGATACTTCTCGTCGCTCTCTGTAATTCACGAGCAATGGGGGAGTCAGGTGAAAATTCTGATATTGATCTCTTTATCATCGCAAAAAAGGGTAATCTCTGGACTGTGCGGTTTATTGTGACCATTCTTACTTCCATTCTTGGTGTCCGCAGAAGCAATACCCATGGCCTACAGAAATGAACCACTGAATATATCAAGAGAACGAAGGATAGATTTTGCCTTTCGTTTTTTATCACAGAAGAGGCCATGAATTTCGAGAGTATTCGTCTCCAGCCAGATGACCCCTATCTGGATAGATGGATTTATACTCTCATTCCACTCGTGAATAAGAATCATACATACGAGCATTTTATGGAGGCAAATTGATTTGAACCGAGTCATACCTTTATGAATTCCTCTTGGCAACTTTTTTGGCAAAAATTGGGCAATATTTTCGGATTCTTAACTCTTTTTGAAAAACTTATCAAAAAACTCTGGTTACCGAAGACTTTGAAATCATATGAAAGACTGGAGCAACCCTGGTGAGTGGTTATCTCCGATACTATACTGAAGTTTCATGATCAGGATGTGAGGAAGTATTATCTTAAAGATAATACATTATAATCCTGTGAGGGCTCATTTTATTCTTCCCACATCAGACTTTGGTCATACAATTATCTGTCCACCGTATTGCAATGAACGGAGTGTGTTTATCATATCTTCATTGGCTACCTCTTCTGCTGAGTTGAGGATAATCGTTTCTGGTAATATATACCCTAGAGTGTATGCTAGTCTCATTAATACAGATCACATTGCTGTTTCATTAGTTCATTCTATGTTTTTATCAGAGAGCCCTGTATCTATTCTACTTATCCAATCCTTAACTACTTGAGGGTCATAAACTGGACTTTTTGCCTTTTCACAAGGGAAGTATCCATCCAGGATCCATGCAGTATTTCCTTTATTTTTCTTCAAAGCGTTTAGTACCTCTTCTCCTGTACTTACTATTTCACACTCTAATCTGGTACTTTTTACTATTGTACCAAGTAGTTTTTGTTGGGGGCAGGAAATCTTCTACTATTAAAATGCTCAAAGTATAATTTTATTAATTCTAAGTATATTTACTTAAAAGTCAAAATTACTTTGTTTCCTCTTCCTCTTCTCTTTCCCTCACAATACTCATAGAAGTGACTGCATCGTCATCACGAAGTTTGGTGAGGATGACTCCTTGCGCTACACGACCTGTGAGTCTGACACCTTTGAGAGGGCTTCGTACTGTTTGTCCTGATTTTGTGACGAGCACGAAGTCTGCATTTTTCCTATCTTCTTCTGTGAGCATTGTTGCTGAGATGATTTTACCTGTTTTTGCAGTAACGGCTCCAACCTTGACCCCACTTCCTCCTCGAGCCTGTGATCGATAATCCTCGATATCTGTGAGTTTTCCAAGTCCACGACTCGAAGCCGTGAAGACATACTTCATACCTTCTGAGACGACAGATGCGGTGACGAGTGTGTCTTTTCATTTTAAGCGGATACCTCGGACACCCATAGCGGCACGACCCATCGCACGAACATCAGTTTCTGGGAATTGGATAGCCTGTCCTTCGTTTGAGACGAGGAGCATCATATCTGAGCCACTTGTCGGCTGAACCCACCCGAGACTGTCACCATTGTCGACTTTTATGACGATGAGACCCGATGAGCGGATGTTTGTAATTTGTGTTCGTTCGAGTCGTTTTACTGTTCCTTGTTGTGTTGCAAAGAAGAGAAAAGGTGTATTTGCGTCGTTGGCATTGAGAATCGTCGAGATAGATTCTGTTGGCTGAAGTGATATGAAATTCACAATAGGAGAACCTTTTGCTGTCCTCGAAAACTCAGGAATCTCATAGGTTGGGAGTTGGAATACTCGTCCAGTTGAAGTGAAAAACCATAGATCATCATGATTGTTTGATGAGAGGAGAATTTGTATCTCGTCTTCTTCTTTTGTCGCTGTCGCCACGCCCATCCCACCTCGTTTTTGTGTGCGGTAGGTTGATGCCTTGAGTCGTTTTACATACCCTTGTTTTGAGAGGGTTATGATGACTTCTTCATTTGGAATAGTGTCTTTTGCACTGAATTGTCCGAGTGGTGAAGCGTGAACATCTGTACGACGATCATCTCCATATTTATCATTGATCTCTGTGAGTTCATCAGAGATGATAGTGTCTACGCGTTCTGGTTTTGAGAGGATATCCTTTAGATCTGCGATGATGAGGAGTTTCTCTGCGAGTTCGTCTTCGAGCTTCTTTCTCTCCATACCTGAGAGTCTCTGGAGTTGCATCTCGAGAATAGCGACTGATTGTCGTTCTGAGAGCTTGAATCTCGTCTGGAGTTTCTCACTTGCGTCTTGTCTGTCTTTTGATTTTTTGATAGTTTCGATGACTTCATCGATGTTATCGAGAGCGATTTTCAATCCTTCGAGGATGTGCGCTCGTTCTTCGGCGATTCTGAGCTCGTACTTTGTTCTTCTTGTGACAACTTCCTGACGGTGGACGATGAATTCTTCGAGGATTTCCTTGAGGTTGAAGAGTTTTGGCTGAAGACCACGGTCAGTGAGGGCAATCATGTTGAAAGCAAATGATCACTGGAGTCCTGTGAGTTTGTAGAGTTGATTCAGTACTTCTCTTGGGAAGCTATCTCTCTTGAGCTCGATGACGACTCGGATACCGTCTTTGTTTGATTCATCACGGACTTCGGCGATACCATTGATGATTTTCTCGGTGTGGAGATGTGCGACTTGTTCGACGATGCTCGAAGGAGTCGTCTGATACGGAAGCTCATTGATGATAATAACTGGACGACCAGCCGCAGTTTCTTCTATTTCTGCTTTTCCTCGGAGGATGATAGAGCCTCGTCCCGTTGCATACGCTGAGAGGATATCTGCACGGTTGTATATGACACCACCTGTTGGGAAGTCAGGACCTTTGATAAATTCCATCAGATCCTCGACAGTAATATCCTCGCGTTTTTCATGTTTGAGGACGAATTGGATAGCGCTGACGACCTCACGGAGATTATGAGGAGGGATATTCGTCGCCATACCAACAGCGATACCAACAGAACCCATGAGGAGGAGATTTGGCAC
>JAGOOR010000020.1 GCA_017992415.1 Candidatus Altimarinota bacterium | reverse complement strand
CCCATACCGCCCATTCATCCCATACCGCCGCCCATAGGAGGCATGGCTGGTTTTTCTTGTTCTGGTATTTCATAGATAACAGCTTCTGTTGTGAGGAACATTCCCGCAATAGAAACAGAATTTTCGAGGGCAATTCGTGGAACTCGAGTCGGATCTATGATTCCTTCATCAATCATGTCCACAAAAACATTTTTAGCTGCGTCATATCCGTAGCTGAAATCTTTGTGTTCAAGAATTTTTGTCACTATAACAGCACCTTCTTGACCAGCATTTTCAGCAATTTTCTTTGTCGGATAATGAAGCGCTCGCTTCACAATCTCTACACCTATCTGCTGATCACTATTTGGAGCTTTGAATGAGTCAAGGATTTTGGCAGCCTTGAGCAGTGCGACTCCACCACCAGGGACGATACCTTCTTCTACGGCAGCACGAGTAGAGTTGAGAGCATCTTCGAGGCGAAGTTTCAATTCTTTCATTTCCACTTCTGTCGCAGCACCGACCTTGATAACAGCGACTCCTCAGATAAGTCTGGCAAGTCTCTCCTGCATTTTCTCACGATCATAGTCTGAATCAGTCTTATCTATGACACGACGGATTTCATTTGCACGAGCTTCGATATCTTTTTTATCGGCTTGAGTGGCAACTATAGTGGTCGTTTCACGAGTAGAAACGATAGATTCTATCTTTCCGAGCACTTCCATACCGACTGTCTCGAGTTTAAGTCCGATCTCTTCTGAGACAACAGCTGCCCCTGTGAGGAGAGCTATATCTGCGAGATTTTCTTTTCGGCGATCTCAGAATCCTGGAGCCTTGATAGCAAGAATAGAGAAAACTCACTTGAGCTTATTGAGAACAACAGTTGTGAGAGCCTCTGAATCGAGGTCTTCACAGATGATAACGAGCTCCCTCTTTCCTGACTGGAGGAGCGCTTCGAGAATCTCGAGGATATCCTTTGTTGATGATATTTTTTTATCAGTGATGAGAACTGGGACATCAGTATATCTCGCTTCCATCTTCTCCGCATCAGTGATCATATAGGGAGCGATAAAACCATTTTTGAATTGCATACCTTCTGTCACAGTGACCTCCATTCAGAAAGTTTTTCCTTCCTCAACAGTGATAACTCCGTCTTGTTTTACCTTATCCATAGCATCCGCGATGATCTGACCAGCTTCAACATTTTGAGCTGATATAGTTGCAATGGCTGCTATTTCTGCTGATGTTTTCACAGGACGAGAATTCTTGGTGAGCTCTTTTGAGACTTCAGAAGCTGCGAGCTTCATACCATTCTTGAGTTCGATAGCATTGATGCCTGACCGAATCTCACGAAGTCACTCAGAAATCATAGCGTAGGTCAGCACTGTCGCTGTTGTCGTACCATCACCTGCTGCGTCATTCGTTTTTGAAGCTACATCCTTGATGAGCTCGGCACCCATATTTTCAATAGGATCTTCGAGATCGAATTCTTTTGCAATCGTAACACCATCATTGGTCACCTGAGGAGCTCCATAGCTCTTTGGGAAAACTACATTACGACCTTTTGGCCCGAGTGTTGCCGAGACAGCATCATGAAGTTTTTTGACTCCTTCGAGCATTTTCTGACGACCTGCATCTCCGAAGAGGACTTGTTTCTTTGCCATACATTGAATTATTAAAAAATAAGATTAATCGACTTTTGCGAGGATGTATTCTGCAGCAACTATTGTGAGATCTTCCTCCCCCTCTATTTTGATATCATCGCCTGAATACTGACCTTTGATAACTTTGTCTCCTTTTTTGAGTTCGTAACCTAATTTTTCCTGAACAAGAGGTCCAACTGATTCTACAGTAAACATATTTGGACTATCATTTTGTTCTTTCGGAAGAATGATACCTGAAGCAGTTTCTTTTTTTGCTTCCATCTTTCGGAGGACGATTCTGTCCTGAAGTGGCGTAATTTGTGCCATAGAAATAAAGGTTAAAAATATTTAAATACTAAATGTAATTTAGCACCCATATTATATAGGTGCTAATTTTGTGTCAATAGAATTTACCTTTCTCTCACTTTCTGATGTGGTATCTCAATTCGTACAGTAAATCATGTTCCCTGTGCGCTAATGATATCTACAGCGCCCCCTGCGTCTCTCACAATCTTATCAATTATTGAAAGCCCTATTCCCAGTCCTCTATCTCGTATGTCCCCTGCTTTTGATTTCTCTGCTTGGTAAAATTTCTCCTTCAGGTATGGCAAATCCCCTGCTATGACACCTCGTCCGTTGTCCTGGAAAATCAGGATATCAGTTGTATTTTCATGAAAATAATTCACTCGAAGCTGGGTACCATGACCAGCATATCGGAGGAAATTACTCACAATATTATGAAAAATCTGTACCAGACTATCATGATCAAAAACTATTGTGGCACGCTTCGGTCCATCATAGACCATGGTTTGCCCGTGATTTGATAATTCTCCTGAGTGAGTCTCCTGGATCATACGAAACACATCAATAAAATTGATCTTTGAATGTCGGAAATCTGTGGGACGACTCTCAAACATCTGAAAATGCATAAGACTCTCGACAATACGAGTCAGACGACCGAGCTCACCTGTGAGAGAATCAATATTTTTGGTATTGAGCTGTATGACGCCATCTTTAATTCACTCGAGATACACGCGAATAGCCGTCATAGGAGTTTTGAGTTCATGACTCATATCAGCGAGAAATTGTGTACGAATACTCTCTTGATGATCGAGGCGGAGACGGAGATTATTGAGAGAATCAACAAGTGGTCGGAACTCATCCTGTCCTTGATAGTCGAGAGCTTTCCCTCATGAAGTAGTGAAATTATCAAGTGTATCTGTTACAGCATGAATAGGCTGAAATGATTTTCTGAGAAAATAGAGGACAAACCCCACAACTATGAGTACGAAGAGGATATTAATGGCGATCATCGCGACGAGCACCTGCATCACAAATTGCCTTTTTGGATCAGTTCCATCAGAGAAACTAAACCCGAGAGGAGCATTGCGGAGAAAGGTAGACATAGCATTGAGCCCTATGACATCCTCTACTTGTTTTGTTTCGACTCCTGATTCTTCGAGATATTCACCGATAGAATCTCGATTAAATATCGGGCTCGTGTCAATATATGTTTCTATGCCTGTGGTGAGCTTATCGAGATCTTCGTCAATTTCACGATACTGCTGAAGGAGCTCAGGGGCATCTTCTGGATATTGTTTTATGAGAGAGAGGATTTCCGCATCTATCTGATTCTGACGAGTCTCAGCATAAAAAGTCTGAAGAAAATCAAAGAAATACCTCTGTGTCACATACGGCAGAACAGTGAGATTGAGCGTGAGGAAAAGTGCTACAACGCCTGCAACGAGGAGGAGAATCTTTCGGGTGAGAGACATGGAGAAAATTTACTCGGTTATGAAGTTGGTTCAGTTTTTATGTTTGACTCTTGAGAATAGGAACAATGCATATACTATAGAGAATAGTAGTTTTGTAAAAAATTCTCTCCACAAACCTCGTAAACTCGTCACCATGAAACACATCACACCATCCCGCGACGACCTCGGTCAGAGACTTGATAGATATATGAGAAAAATATTCCCCGGAGCAAAACTCTGAGAAATATTTGAGGCCCTCCGTACGAAAAAGATAACTCTTGCTGGAAAGAAACTCCCTGAGAATACGAAGCTCCGAGCTGGCGATATCCTTCATATAGACATACCACCCGAGGTTCTGAAGATCTGGGAACAGCGCGAGACAAAAACTCGAATCGTACATGAAAAACTCGAACCAGAGAGAATACTCTACCGAGATGATGATATCCTCGTTTATGATAAACCCTCTGGCCTCATCGTCCATAGTCCAGACCACAAGACAAACGAAGTTTCCCTTATAGAACAAATAGAGGACTATCTCGTCAGAGACGGGTGGAAACCATCTGGCACATTTGACCATCCTGCTCTCGCTCACCGTATAGATCGCGATACATCAGGAGTTATCATCTCATGCCTGAGCCGCATCTCCTATGAACATATGGCAGAGCAGTTCCGCACGAGAAAAGTCGAGAAAACCTACCATGCTCTCGTCACTGGAGTACCGGAACCGAAAGAAGGCGTCATAGATGCTCCACTTTTACGACAAGATACTGGCAGGACGGACGAAGCAAAAGTCATCGTTGATCCAAGTGGTCAAACAGCAGAGACGAGCTACAGGGTTCTCAAAACTGGAGCAAAAAACGATTGGAGTCTCGTAGAGCTCCATCCAAAAACTGGTCGTACTCATCAGATACGAGTCCATATGGCACATATCGGACATCCCTTGATTGGTGACAAGCGGTATGATTGACCAAGCGTTATTCGATTCCCTGAACTCGCGCATCTCCATGAGAGAAGAGGACATCTCCTGCATGCAGAAAAGATAGAGTTTACCCAACCAAATGGAGGTGTCGTTGAGATACGATCCAAAAATACGGTTATTGTGCCGCCGCTACGATAGCAGTTATTTGCTCATCGCTGAGACTTGCCCCATCACCAAAAAGTTTTATTGCATTTTGCGGTGTGAGAGTTCAACTAGCTCATGCAGCCCGCCTGATTTTTTCTTTCACATTAGAATCAATATGAGTAACCTGATTTTGATTAATTGTTATAAGTGGAGTACCAGATGATCCTACTATGTTCGTTACTACTCCTGCTTGTCGAATACTACCTATAGTTCCAGGCTTAGCCACCAGAGGTGCTGCAGTTCCACCCTCAAGTTTTACTGTTTGAAATAATCTTTTTGCCTCAGTTTCACTCATTCCATTTATTAAATCAGTATTTACTTGGCTGCTCAAAACATCCCTTGCTTTTTCCATTGACCCTGCATCTTCTATAGCCTTAGTGAGTTTATCAAATGCATCTCTATCTTTTGGATCCATTGATCAATTTGTTGGTACATTTTTCAATGCATTTTTCACAGATTCATAAGTACGATCAGAATCTTTATTACCACTTTGCATTCATCATAAATGATTGATAAATTCTGTTGTGCCTTTCAAAGTATTGGTATTCTCAGCGAGCGCGGCAACCTGCTTGGTACTATCATTTCCTATAATATCAGCAGTTGTTTTTTGGTCCTTATAATTAATCTGATCCGTTACATTTTTTGATATACCCCCCGCCAAAGCACTATAAGTCCCAGGACTAAACGCTGCAAGTGCTGGATGTGGAGTTGGTAGATAGCTCGGGATATTCTGAACGAAGTTTCCTACACTGTCACCGAATTTTGCAAATGGTTCAAATGCTTTTCTCGTTACTTCATCATAACTGACGGCTGCTTTGACACCCATCCACATGACGGCAATAGCGATAATAGAGAGTATAATATGGGCAAATATATCAGTTCCACCCTCCGCGAGACCCCCTGCAACACCAGATACTGTCTTTCCTGCAGAATTACCAACAAAATCAGAAATCATCGAGCCAAATTCAAATGTAATATTATATTCTCCTCCCGATGGACTTGCACTATTACCAACTATGAGACGAGATGAATACGAATCGCCACTTCACTCGATACAGTATTTGACCATGAAGTCTCCTTTGGTACAAAATCCACCACTACCAGTAGAAGCCATAGAACCGGTCGTAAATGTATTATTCATTACTCCTATAAATAGAAGTCCAAACGAAAGCACTGCAGAGACGAGCACTGGTACCATAGCGAGCTGGAAAAATGGGACAAAACCGACTTTCCCGAGACCGCCTCATCCTCCATGATCTCCGCCGCCTCATCAGGAGGAATTGAGAGTTTCTCAGAGTCATTCCTTACTCACGGCGTATGAGAGGCCAAAGAGTGGAGAAAACATCACATAGATCCAGAGCTTAAATGCTCGAGCCAAGAGTACCCAACAGAGAGCTATCAGTATAATAGCAAAGAACACAGTTGTGATGAGGGCAACTCAGAATTTTCGGAGGAGTTTGAGGATAGAATTCACACATGATTTTGCATCTGCACCATTCACACACACAGATTGGAAGTCGACGAGTTCTGTATTTTGGATTTTGAATATATCATATGCATACACCATGATGATAAAAAATGGCCCTGCTTCATTGAATGCTATAAATTCTGCTGGGGAGATACACTTGGAACCGTTAGATGCAACTCAGTCACCATTACAGGAAACCGTTTCTGGACCAGCACCCGGAGCATCTTCTCAGAAATCGAGCTTGAAGAGCGTGGGAATTGTTTTTTCATGAAAAAGCCCTTTATCTCCATCAGCACTCACACCACCAGAAATACCACCAATAGCTCCAGCTGGTATAGAGAGAACAGCCGCAACTGCTTGATTAGCAAATGAGAGTGTCCAACTCACTATAAGCCAAGTAAATGGCACAATCATGATACCGACGAGGAATCGGGGAAGCTTTTTCTTAAATGCGTAATTTGATTCTCCAGAAAATATCTGCATCACTGCCATCCAGAGAAGCATGAGGGCAAACACGATATACACGAGGTTACTCACAAGCACCCAAACATTGATGAAATATGGTCGCAATCCAAAGAAGTCACCCATCGTCCAGTCTGGAGAGAGTAACCAACCAGCGAGAATAATTGCAGGTGTTAGGAGGAAGGTAATGAGGGTAAAGACGAGATTGAGAACCTGTACAATCGCACGAATAACATCGGAATCATTCTGAGGTTCAGCAGCTGGCGAACCTTGTGCAAGAGCATACCCTGTCCCAAAAACAAGAACAAATAACAGTATTTGTTTGTATGGTATACTTGCGAAAAATCGTCTGATGTGGAGGGAGAGAAAATTCATATTAGTTTTTTTGATCTGCGAAGAGTTGGAGATTGCGAAGTGCTTCAATATTTACGCCCTGTGGGAGTTTCACTGTGACACCTTTTGAGAGTGGTTCTATATTTGCTTGCAGTACCGCTATTTTCTGAACGGCTGCGTCGATGAGAGTTTTATATTCTTTTCCTACACGAATGGCAAAAACTGAGATATTTTTATGTTCTTGTTCCTGTATATGGAGTTCCTCCAATTGAGTCAGATATTCCATGATGCTCGCACCATCACGATCATTATATGATGACTCGATAGAGGCCTGCACATTCTTGATTTCAGCAGTTGTCCCCTTGAGCTCATTAGTATGAAGTGTGTTGAGCTGTCCGAGGAGTACATAGGCCTCTTCAGCTTCTTCTTTTTTCTCTGTGAGTTGTGCTATATAGGCCTCGAGGGAGTCTTTTTTATCCTCATGAAAGCTGAGATAATTGGCTACATCGAGGTTGAGAAGCTCAGTGAGTTCACTGATACGAGCGAAATGCTCTGTAAAAAATGAACCATCACGACTATCACGCATGATTGCTCCTTGCACTACAGAGACATCGGCAGGAAGATCGACAGGAATAGCATTTGCTCGTGGGAGGTCAGTACCGAGATTATTCGCGAGAGCTACTCCGACGAGTGCGAGAGGGGCCTCTGGAGCACTATCAAATGTTCTAGAATTTGGTGTAAAAGAAGTAAGAAAACCATAAATAGTAAAGATTACTATTATGCCAACTACTACAATAACTCATATCCAATGAAGTGTTTCAGGTGATATTTTTGTTTTTCAGAAGCAGAAGCTTTTCTTTTTCATACGCTCATGCTATCACAGAGTTTTTCTGAGCTCAAGTATTGGAGCTATAAAACATTTCCGAGAGTACTTGACTAATACTCTACTTAGTATTAAGTATTAAGTATTAAGACGGACGCAGAGAAAAATGTGACTTTTCTGAAAAAAAGACATAATCAAATGAGTCAAAATCCACCATTATTCATTAGTTATTGAATTTATGCATAGAAGCCACACCTGCGGTCAACTTACCGCTCATAATATAGGTCAAACAGTCACCCTCTCTGGTTGGATCGCAAATCGTCGTGATCACGGTGGAATTATTTTCATCGATATTCGTGATAAATATGGTATTACGCAGTTAGTTTTTGATCCTCAGACACACCCGGAAGTTGCAAAAACTATTGAGCCAGCTCGTGCCGAATGGGTCATAAAGATCGCAGGCGAGGTCAGAGCGCGTCCTTCTGGTCAGGAAAACAAGGATCTCACTACTGGTGCAATTGAAATACTCGTGAATGAATGTGACATCACGAGCCGTGCAAAAACTCCTCCTTTTGAAATATCTGATCACAGCACATCGAGTGAAGATATCCGCTACAAATACCGCTATCTCGACCTCCGTCGCGATATACAGAGAAAGAAAATCGAATTTCGAGCACGCGTCAATGCCTATGCACGAGAATGGTTCAGAACAAAGGATTTCCTCGAAGTGCAAACTCCCCTCTTTACCGTGAGCTCACCAGAAGGTGCGCGAGACTATCTCATTCCTTCAAGATTACATCCTGGGAAATTCTACGCACTTCCGCAGGCTCCTCAACAATACAAGCAACTCCTCATGGTCGGAGGTATCGATAAATACTTCCAGATAGCACCGTGTTTCCGCGATGAAGACCCCCGTGCTGATCGACATAGTTGTGAATTCTATCAGATAGACTGTGAGATGAGCTTCGTACACCAAGAAGATGTATTGGAAGTAGCAGAGAATTTCGCTCGAGACCTCGTCACCACTGTCACACCAGAGAGGAAACTCCTCACACCGGTCTTCACTCGTATTACCCATCACGAAGCAACTGAGAAATATGGCTCAGACAAGCCTGATCTCCGATTCGACTGTCATTTTGAAGACCTCAGTGAAGCTTTTAAAAATTCTGGATTCTCAGTATTTCAGTGAGCTGTTGAGAAGTGAGGCGTGGTAAAAGCCATGAAGCTCGAATGAGTCGCCATGTCTCGTAAAGATATCGATGAGATAACCGCTCTCGCCGTCGAGCAAGGAGCGAAAGGACTCGCCTATATCATCTACGAAGAAACTGGACCAAAAAGCCCAATTCTCAAATTCATGAGCCAGGAAGAACTCGAAGTCCTCGAACAGAGACTCGCTCCAAAAGTAGGAGATATGATATTCTTCTGAGCCGATAAGCGAGAGATCGTGAATAAAGTCCTCGGAGCTGTCCGTGTCACTCTCAGAAATCGCTACAATCTCGTCGATGAAAATACACTCTCATTTGCATGGATCACAGATTTCCCAATGTTTGATAAAGATGAATCCACAGGAAAACTCGATTTCGCGCACAATCCATTTAGTGCAGTCAATGCCACACTCGAAGACCTCAGAAATATGAATCCCGAAGAAGTGTATGGATTTCAATATGACCTCACACTCAATGGCTACGAGATACTCTCTGGCTCTATCCGGAATCACGATCTCGAACTCCTCACTGAAGCATTTCGCATGGTAGGACGAAGTGAAGAAGAAGTGAAAAATAAATTTGGCGGAGTCTACGAAGCATTTCAATATGGTGTTCCTCCACACGGTGGATTCGCATTTGGTATCGACCGATTTATGATGATTCTCCTCAATGAAGATAATATCCGTGATATGTATGCCTTTCCAAAGTCTGGGAAAGCTCAGGATGCTATGATGAACGCACCAAGCGATGTCGATGAGGAGAGTCTCAAAGAGCTACACATAAAAATAAGAAGTTAATATGGATGGTGTTCAGATAAATTTTTTAGATGAACTAAGTTCTGAGTGTGATACTCAACAAGCGTATAAATTGTGCAAAAATGTTTCTCAAGACCTAGTTGGCTTTGATGTAAATATTTACGAAGGTTTAGATAAATTTATTAGTAAAATATGAGATGGTGTTCTCTATGTTTTAACTGCAAAAGTACAACAAGAAGTTTCTTGAATTATATGAGCACTCTCTTTTGCTCCTAATTGAGAGAATTGAACTCTAGACTATTTCTGAGTCAATGCCCCATTTCAATGAAAAGGAATTGGGTCTAAAATGTATAGTACATTGGAAAGATTTCTTATAACAAAATGACACAGTCAAATTAGCCTAAGAGTACCTATGGATAGGCTAAGTTTTGAGATATACAAAAAATGGTGATTTGTACCAAAATACCGAACGAGCGATTGTCGTAGCTTTGTGTCCATGTCAAAATCACTTCAGACTACAACTACCCCCACAGACTAAGAACTGCGAGAACTATAACACCAACAGTCAATACAGCGCCAAGAATAGAGAAAACATAAGTACCGAACTGTTTACTTCAGAATTTTTTTGCGAGGCCTATTTTCACAGCAGTATTGGTGATGACCGCTATAATGATGGCTGTGGTTGCTGCGAGAGTCGAGAGTGGCTCAAGTGTATCACTCGGACGAGAGAGCTCAGTCATCTGCTGTGTGATAGCATCGACATCAGCGAGACCAGAAAAGAGTGATACCAGATAGATAGGAAAATGATGTAGTGCTCCTGTGAGAAGTGGAACAGACTGCGTCACTTGTGCGAGAAGAGCAGAAAATAAATCCTGATAGACGAGCGCAAAGGTCGAGAAAAATTTGATGAGGACGACGAGACCTGCGAATTTGAGAGCTGGACCGATGCGAAACGGACTCTCTTGTTTTTCTGTAATAATCCCCTCTGTTTGATGTTCTTGTGATTTTTGCCATATCCACCAGAGAAGTCCTACAGAAGCAAGAATCATCGATCCTATAGGGAGGAGGAGCGTTCCGAGAAGGACGGGATTAAAGAGTGCCACGATACCGAGTACACGAACAAACATGATAGAATTGGCCGCCACAGTAGCTATAACTGTTGGGTAAGGGGATTTTTCAGAAGTAAGACTTTTCTCAGCCATGGCAGAGGTGACGGCTGTCGATGAGACGAGTCCCCCGAGTGCGCCCGAGAGTATAACCCCTTTATCTGATCCAAACATTTTTGACAAGACATATCCAGCGTAGCTCACAGCAGACATGATAACGACGAAAAACCATATACCATAAGGATTAAAAAATGGTGTCAGGGTAAAATCATTTTGCGGGAGAAATACGAGCATCTCTACGAGACTGTACTTCTCATCAGGAAGAAGTGGGAGTATAATGAGAGAGATAACGGCAAATTTGAGTGTTGTTGATATTTCATCTTCTCCTATTTTATCAATAATTGGTGCTATTCTCGCCTTGTAGTTCAGCATAATGGCGATAAAAATACTGATAAAAATAGCCACCTGCTCTTGTCCTACCATGACGAGTGCCCCTAGGAGAAAAACTGCTACTGCAGCAAACTCACTCGTCACTCCGAATTTATGCTCCTTGAAAGCAGCATAAATATAGGAGAACAGGATAAAGAGAAATAAGATTGTTCCTATAAAAATCACCATTAATGGGATATTTCCCAATACAGTACCGAGAAATACTGCCACTGCTCCGAGGAGGGCCATAATCGTATAGGAACGAAGTCCTCCAAATATAACTTGCTTATGGTGGAAATTCGGAAGGATTTTATTTCCTACCACTTCCCTCTCGAGGCCTATGAGGGCTCCAAGTGCAGCAGCTTCGAGAAGTTTTATGATAATATCCATCGTGTTCATAGTTCCATAGTACCATGCTAGTGGGCAATTCGCAAGAGTAATATCCCCATGTCTCTTGGTACATTACTTGCATAAATTAATTTTTACATTTTAATCTATAAAATACTTGATTTAAATAAATATTGTATAGTATATATTTATGTTTAGGTAGTTTTTAACTCATTTTCTTTATGAAATACCTCTCTTCTGCTCTCATCCTCTGTGGATGTTTCATGATAAATATGTCAGTTATGGCATACACGAGTGCTGATTGTACAAATGTGCAACAACTCGCTGCGCAAGGCGTCGTGAGCTATCGTAGCTCATGTTGAGAATATAATCTCGACCGAACTATTACCCGTCAAGAAGTCGCTGCTGTTGCTCTCAAGGTGGGAGAAGTCTGTGGCTCAATTTCAAATATACCTCCTTCTGGTGGATATACTTGTGATAATATATTTAGTGATGTATCTGCTACTTACCCGAATGATTGGGCCTGTAGAGTTGCTGAAACTCTTGCTCGCGATGGAGTCGTATCTCAGAGTGATCAAAATCAATATGGAGATACATTTTTCCGACCTCTCAATAATGTCTCACACGCAGAGGCTCTCGCGATGATCCTCAGTGCTGGTAGACTCTCATTCCAGGGTGTTACTTATGATGATTGGAGATTTACTGGTACTGGTGCTGTTTCTTGGCAGAAGCCTCTTATGCAGTATGCATACGACCGTAATATCATAAATTCTATTACGACTTTCGGTCCCAATGTAAATGCATACCGAAAGGAAGTATTTAATTACGCAACCCAGGCTATCAATCTCTGCCGTGGAAATACTGGAAATAATAATTACAACAACAATAACAACTACAATAATTATAATACTCAATGTGGTGTAGGACAATATATCTCTGGGAATACTTGTTACGCCTGTAATACACTTCCTGCAAATTCTTATTATGCAACTGCAAATAGCTGTGTATGGACTTGTAATAGTGGTTTCTACAAATCAGGTAACACTTGTGTCTCAAATTACAACAATAACAACAACTACTACAACACAACAGGACAATGTGGTTCTACGGTAAACTCTTGTATCACTGGAACTTTCTATGATACAACAGACTATGGTAACTATGCTTATTGGAATTGTACTGGTACGAATGGTTCTGCCGTTTCATGTTCTGCGTACCAGAGCATTTATGGCACTGCTGCTCAGTGTAGCCCTGTTGCGAATTCATGTACTGTCGGGTATGTTTCAAACTTGAGTATGATTGGAAGTACAGCATACTGGAATTGTACTGGTACGACTGGAACATCTGTTTCTTGCTCTGCATACAATTACAATAACAGCTACAACACAACAGGACAATGTGGTACTACGGTAAACTCTTGTATTTCTGGAACTTTCTATGATACAACGGACTATGGGAATTACGCATATTGGAATTGTACTGGTACAAACGGTTCTGCCGTTTCATGTTCTGTATACAATAACAATTACAACACAACAGGACAATGTGGTTCTACGGTAAACTCTTGTATCACTGGAACTTTCTATGATACAACAGACTATGGTAACTATGCTTATTGGAATTGTACTGGTACGAATGGTTCTGCCGTTTCATGTTCTGCGTACCAGAATAATTATAATAATAACAACTGTACTGTAGGACAATATTTCACAGGAAATATGTGTCTCAGCTGTACTACGAAGCCTTCTTACGCATACTACACAACTACCAATTCATGTGATTGGACTTGTAATAGTGGTTACTACAAATCTGGTAACACTTGTGTCTCAAATTACAATAATACTTACTGTACTGCTGGACAATACCTCTCAGGAAATACTTGTTATTCTTGTGGAACTGCACCATGGAACGCGTACTACACCACTACTGGTACATGTGACTGGACTTGTAATAGTGGTTACTACAAATCAGGAAATACTTGTGTCTCAAATTACAACAATAACTACGGAACTACTGGTCAGTGCGGATACACTGCAAACACTTGTACTACTGGATATGTCGGAAATCTCAGCATGGTAGGTAATTATGCATATTGGAATTGTACTGGTACGAATGGTTCTGCCGTTTCATGTTCTGCGTACAATAACAATTACAACACAACAGGACAATGTGGATCAACTGTAAACTCTTGTATCACTGGAACTTTCTATGATACAACAGACTATGGTAACTATGCTTATTGGAATTGTACTGGTACGAATGGTTCTGCCGTTTCATGTTCTGCGTACCAGAATAATTATAATAATAACTATAATTCTACAGTCTGTGACCGTCCTATCACAGCAAATGCGTACTACACAAACAATTCAAATTGTTGGTCATGCAATGCAGGATACACTCTCGTCGGCGATCTCTGTGTCTGGTGGTATAACTAGTCAGATTTCTCTGAGATAAAAAGCTCCTCAAAAGGGAGCTTTTTATTTGCATTTTTTATGCTTTAGATATACTTCGCGAGTCGCTCGGAATATGAGCGATCCACTCATGTTGTATACGGTGTGTCCTATTCGCTACTAGAAATAGCGAACCCTCACTATCGGCTACGACTCCATGGGTTCAAGGATTATTTTTTTATTTTTTTCTATGTCTCTCCTAAAGGACATGCTGCACAATGCAGTACACATCGGTAGTGATGTAAAACACTGGTCTCCTGCTATGAAATCATACATTCATGGGACACAAAATGGTATCCATGTATTTGATCTCTCAAAAACTGAGACTCACCTCGCGGAAACAAAAGCAGCTCTCGAAGAATTCTGCAAATCAGGTAAAGAGCTCCTCATCGTCGGGACAAAAATCCAGACTCAGAAAATCGCACAAGACCTCGCAGAGAAAACAGGACACTCAAGTGTTACTTCTGTTTGGGTACCAGGTCTCCTCACGAACTATACAACTATCAAGCGTCAGGTCCGTGAATACAACAAAATCATGAAGGATATTGAAACAGGTGAAATCAACCGTCTCAATAAGAAAGAAAAAGCTATGACCATGACTCGTCTGAGTCGTCTCAAAAAACGCTACGAAGGTATCAAAGATATGAAAAAAGCTCCAGAAGGAATTTTTGTTATCGATGGTCACTACGAACTCCAGGCTATCAAAGAAGCAAATGTACTCGGCATATCAGTCTTTGCTATCCTCGGTACAACTGGTCAGCCAAAACTCTGTGATTACTTCGTTCCTGGAAATGTAAATAATCTCAAATCTCTCATGTTCCTCACAGAAGAACTCGCTCCATCTATGAAGCGAACTGTCCGTGAAACTGTCGCAGAAAAGATTGCAAAGAAACCTCACGACAAGCTCCCACCCGAAAAAACAGCAACAAAAGAAACGCCAGAAGAAACACCTGCAGAATAATCACATTTGAATAGTTATGGTTGATAAATATTCTCCTACTATTTCTCACGAAGAAGTCGAAAAAAATGTTGATATTGCTTTGTATGGTACAGTTATTGGTCGGATTGTTTTCCTCTACAGAAAAATAACAGAACACCTCTTACAAAAATAATTTTTAATTTTTCAATTTATGACAGCTATTACACTAGAACTCATCAAAGAACTCAGAGATGCAACAGGTGTCTCAATCACAGAATGTAAAAAGGCGCTCGAAGAAACAGATGGAAATATCGATGCTGCTATCGATGCTCTCCGTGCAAAAGGTATCGCAAAAGCTGGTAAAAGAGCTGATAATGAGACTCACGAAGGTCGAATCGCTATCAAACAAGAAGGCGGGAAAGCGTATGTAGCCTCTCTCACTTGTGAGACTGACTTCGTCGCTCGTACTGATAATTTCTCAGGATTTATCGATGAGCTCATGGCAGCTCTCATCAGCGCTGGATCTGTCGACGCTGCAAAGGAGGCATTTACTCCACGCATGTCGGATATCATCCAGCAGACTGGTGAAAATGTCGTCTTCGGTCCTATGGATATCATCGATGCGCCTGTCGTCGGTAGCTATGTTCACTCAAATAGCAAAGTCGCAGCAGTCGTCTCGGCAAATGCAGGAACCGATGAAGAAAAAGTCCGTCAGGTCGCTATGCATGTGACTGCTACAAATCCTACTGGTCTCCGTGTCTCAGAATTCCCAGCTGATGCTATCGCTCACGAGCGTGGTGTCCAGATGGACATGATGAAACAAGATCCAAAGAACGAAGGAAAGAACGAATCAATCCTCTCAAATATCATCGAAGGAAAGATGAAGAAATTCGTCGAAGAAGGAACTCTCCTCACTCAACCATTCGTCGTCAATCCTGAACAAACTATCGAACAATTCCTCGGTGGTGATGTCCTCGTGGCATTCAAGAGATACTCTATCTAATTTAGAGAAAAAATAAGAGAGAAAAGAGAAAAAAGGAAGATTACTACTATTAAAAACTCTGCATAGTTGCAGAGTTTTTAATTCAATATGAGCTTGTTTTTTTTATCAGTCTTTCTACAATGCGACTGGAGTCTGAAAAATAAATCCATCTCTCTTCTTTTTTATTTTTTCTTTCTTCTCTAGCGGCGTAGGGTGGTAGTACAACGGTTAGTATGGGGATCTCCAAAGTCCTTGATCTGAGTTCGATTCTCAGCCGCCCTGCCAAT
>JAGOOR010000046.1 GCA_017992415.1 Candidatus Altimarinota bacterium | reverse complement strand
TTTGCGAGTTCGATGAGTCGTTTCTCAAAATCTGGATCACCAGCATAGCGAGCAAATACTTTTTTCATCTCCGTGACGACCATTTCTTCTGTAATTTCTGGTTTGTAGTGCTTTTTCATCTCTTCGAGGACAATCATAGATTGGATACGGCGAGTCGCTGATGGCTCTATGTGTTCTTTTTTGAATCCTTCTTCTGAGGTTTTCAAGTGCTCTAGGTATCACTTTATTTCCATACCCTGTTTTTCAATCTCACGATTGTGATGTTGCCAGAGATTTTCTACTTCTTTTGCAAGCATCTTTGGGCCTACTTCGATCTCTGCAGTTTTGATAAATTCTCATGAGAGCTTTTCTTCTGCTTCAGAACGAGCTTTTTCTTTTCGGTCTGTGAGCATCGCTTCACGATATTCAGTACGGAATTCAGAGAGTGGGAGTTTTTTACCCCACACGCGTTCGATGAATTCTTCACTCCATTCTGGTTTGTGTGGATATTCTACTGTGAGGATAGTACATGAGAAAAATGCTTTTTTACCAGCAAATTCTTCACTGTGGTAGTCTTTTGGGAATGTAATATCGAATTCTACTACATCACCTTCTTTTGCTCCGATGAGTGCTTCTTCAAATCCAGGAATCATCATCTTTGCACCTATTGTAAGCTCAAAATCATTAAGGGCCATTTTATCATCTGTTTTACCACCTTTTTTGTCATAACCGAGAGCATTCACGCGTACACGGTCTCCTTCTTGGATGGCTACATCTGTTACCTCGGCAACATCACCATTTTCATCGTGATGATGACCACTATGAGCTCCTCGTGGATGAAAATGTGTGGAACGATCCACTATCTCATCGAGTTCTTTCTGGAGTTCTTCATCTGTCACAGATACTTCTGGAACTTCGACTTTTATTTTCTCTATTTTCTTGAAATCGAGTTTTACTTCTGGTATGACCTCCACAGTCAATACGACCTCGAGGGGGCTCATACTGGTCACCTTTGTGAGTTCACCTACATCAACTGGATTGATTCAGAGTTTTTTGAGAGCTTTTGGATAGATAGCCTGGAGTGCTTCATCAAGAGCTTCGCCCATGAGTCTGTCCTCTCCCACTTCGCGAGCGATGACATCTGCTGGGACTTCATCACCCTTACGAAATCCTGGAAATTGCCGAGATTCAGCAATTTTTTTTGCTGCTGATTTCTTGTAGTGTTCCATCTCTGTCGCGCTTTCTTTTATCGTTACTTCGAATGTATGGGCATTAATTTTTTTACTGGTTGCTTGCATAGAGAATTAAGAGAAAATAATAGCTGGATTATAGGGAAAAATGGAGTTTTGCAATTTTTGACAAAATAATTGAATATAAAAAAACTATATGGTACAATGTTTTTGTTTAGTAATTTAACCCCTCATGATATGGCTTGAGCAGAAAAACTCCTCGCTCCACTTATCGGTATCGCTATCGAAAAATGAATCGATATACTCCCTGAATTAATCAAAAGAATCAAAGCTGGTGACGCAAAGGCGGAAGGGCCAGTTTTGGACTATCTGAAACAGAATGAAGACACGCACGAAGAAGCAGAAAAAATAGTGGAAACAGCTGAAGCTGAACGCTATGATGTATTTAGTGAAGCGTTCCGACTCCTGGGAGAAAAGTATGGTTTCAA
Organism: Candidatus Altimarinota bacterium; assembly: GCA_017992415.1. GTDB lineage: Bacteria > Patescibacteriota > Gracilibacteria > BD1-5 > JAGOOR01 > JAGOOR01. The sequence goes on along the minus strand of JAGOOR010000046.1, from coordinate 2,532 downwards.
TAAAATGATGCCTCTTATCGATGCCTGGAGACACACTGGTGGTAAACTCACAGGATTTTTTGGTCCTGATGAAGAAATCGTACCATGGCAAAATGAATTTGAATTCACAACAGCTACAATGATGTTGATGCCTGATTTTATCAAAAACAGACTCCCTATTGTGAAAGAACTTCGTACTCTTGCAGATTCCCCCACCTTTCTCATGATTGTCACCTATGCTCCCCTGCTCGGTAAAGAATTTTCTGAAAAAATACAGCAAGACCGTGATATCGATGATATCCTCAAGGCTTTCCGTATTATCCATCAAGAGATCATCACAGGAACAGCAGCAGGTAAGAGAATTATTGATCTTATCGACTAATTACTTCTTTAATACTAAATCTTTCAACTATGGAAACAAAAACAACTATCGTTCGCCGTCTCATACCCCTCCTCAATGCTTCTACTATGAGCTACAAGGAGCGTATGCTCTGGCTCGTCATGATCCCAACAATGTCAGAAGAGCTCCTTCTCAAACTAGAAAAATCTATCGTCAAAGAATCAGATGCTCTCACTGAGCTCTATATAAAAAATATAACAGCTGCATAGCATGAGCAATCCGTTTGATGACATCATAGCATTTTATAGAAATATAGAACTAGAAGATCAGTCAAAGCGTGACGAGGCTCGAGACAGACTGGCGCGCATAATCTATGCAAAACCAGACATCTCTGAGGAACAAAAAGAATTCTTTTCTCATTTCCTCCCACTCCTCAGCGACAGAATACTTGATTGATTCTCCTCCCATATGCTCCAAGAATCATTTGAAAAACTTCTCAATGATGTAGTCGAACGGATTCATAAATAAGCAATAACTCAAATAGCCCTTTCTGTACAGAAAGGGCTATTTTAAAATAAATCATCACGCCTAATATTGACGAACTCTGTAAATGTTTATTATAAAATATACTATGACTCCATCTGTTTGCGAATCTTGCCCTCTGGCAGAACCTCTTTCTCTTATAGAGCTTTTCCCCACAAATATCCAATGACGAGTAAGGGAAATGATTGATACCAACCACGGAGATCAACTTTTTGAACTTTTGATGACTCATTCCATTGCCATTTTTCAATGAATTGGTGTATCGAGTGATACTATTTGGGCAGTACAGCAACGCATCACGACCATCTGGGAACTCTGAAATCAAAATATGTGAGAATGTAGTCATCATCATATGTCGGGACTCTACACTCGGATGAGAAAATGACCATTTTGTATGAGAAAATACATGTTTGAACAGGCTATCGCCTTTTTCAAAAAACTCTGGCAAGAATCAAATAATAATGAAGAACAATTTCAAGCGCTGTTGATTGATAGGTGGCCTGTATTTTTACGTTCACTCACCTGTTAGGATTTTCTCATCGTGAAATATACCGCTCCACTCAGGAGACCTAACACTGTGAGACTCATCGCGAGCTTCTGCAATGGCGTACCTTCTTCTATCACTACTCCCCCGCCGATATCCTGTGGTACATCCTTGAGGTCAAGCGTATAATTCGATGATGCAGGTTTTTTTGGTTTTTTGGGAATTGGTCGGTGATCTATTCTCACCGTCTTCACTATAATTTCTTCACTAATGTTATCAGAGAGAACCATTAATACTTCATGCTGTCCATATCCGAGCTTTATAGCCGCAGGGTTCTTCTTATCGTCCACAGAACCATCTGGAAATATCCAGAAATAGGATATCTCCCCTTCCCTATTCGTCTCGGCAGTCAAATTCACAGAACATGAACCGCGACTCCTGCAGTGAAATACGCTACCCTCTTGCCACCTATTATCGCTTATCTGTCCTTGGAGCACTATTTTTCCAGAGAGAGGACTTGTAAGATGTGGCGAGATGGTATCAACGGTGAGTCTTTTTTCTTTTTGAACTGTTTCCTGATTCTGTGCAAATAGACTCTTTACTCTGTATTCGCCCACAATCCGAGGAATCCATAGCATCTCATAATTCCCTAGCTCATCGCTCTTGAGTATAAAATTTTCGACCACTGTATCTCCTTGTACTATCTCAATACGGAGAGTGAAATTCTCCCAAGTTCGACCAGAAATCATCACGAGTCCTGATTTTTTGGGACTCACTGCGAGTGTACTGAGTTTTTCCGTGACAGTTTTCCAGGATGTTTTTTCACTGTCACATCACTCTATTTCTTCGGTGATACATTCCTCGAGCAGTTCTTTTTGGAGCCGTAGATATTCTTTTTCTTGTTCTGATTCAAGCAGTTCTTTTTCTTCAGTCGCGAGCTTATTATATTCTTTTGCAACTTCTGGGTCGCTCCATATTCATTTCTTTAGATCCTTTGCCTGCTTTTCTCATGCTATGAAGTCATCATAGAATCGGAACTGAAATCTCCGCTCCATACGGCCATAACCCTGTGAAACAATTTGAGCATTGAAAAGTGTACAGGCAGTTTCTGAAAATGGACCACTACACTGCCAGATATAGGCAAGTCTACGACCATAATGATCAATAGGCTCAAAATCATAAGTAA
>JAGOOR010000019.1:5042-16096 GCA_017992415.1 Candidatus Altimarinota bacterium | reverse complement strand
GATGCGATTGTGAGACTCATTCCTGGTGTCGTCGGGAATGATGAATCTCTTCATGAGGAATCTTTCTCAGAGGCACTTGATGGAAAGCCAGAATATCCTCAATACACGCGTCCTGCAGACTTCAAGGGTTACAAAGTCCCAGAAATACTGCTCTCCGGCGACCATAAAAAGATAGCAGAATGGAGAAAGAAAAATTAGGCAGCCTCTTGTAAAATTTCTGCGATTTTATCTGCTTTTTCTGAAACAAGGATTTTTGTAGTTTCATGATCATGAACTGGGGGGTCCTGGCGGACACTATTCTGCAATCTCTCCAACTCAGCTAATTGCTCTTTTGTAAAAGGTGTAATATGGTTCGTTTCATCAACCATTAAATCGTAAGCTCTTTGTTCTTCCGGTGTGGGTGGAGAAAGGCGTGGCATAAAAAATGGGTAAAAAAAATCCCCTGAACAGGGGATTAAAAAACAGAGAATAGAAAAGATATGTTGTGTCGCTGTCAGGTAATGTGGTGATTTATTCACTTCATTAAAAACTCATTGTAGTAAAAAATTCAGACTGTAAAGAGTAATTTTTTGAAAAATAGGGGAGAGCTGGTTGCCTTCATCTACTTTTATCTATAATCAATTGTATGAATCTACCACTCGACATCATGAACTGGCTCAATCCTGATATTTTATTTCGCAGCGTTATAGTCTATTTCTTTGTTGTCTGGTTCTGCCTGGTTATCTGGGTTGTGAGAGATATCACAAATAGGACCCATTCTCTCATGTTTCAGGTCATGAGTATTCTCATGGTTTTACTTCTCACTCCACTCGGGATATTTATCTATCTCCTACTCAGACCTCAGAAAACTCTCTTTGAGCAAGTATTTGAATCTGAGTTTAGTCGTCTCGACGCAGAATATGCAAAAAATGATAGCCATAACAAGAAGCATCCTGCAGGAATGGATATCTCTACAAAAAAATAAATTAACTGTGTCAAAGCCACAAATTGTAATGACTTTTGGAACATTTGATATGTTTCATCCCGGCCACCTATACTACCTCTCTGAGGCAAAAAAACTCTGAGAGCATCTCATCACGGTAGTGGCGAGAGATTCGACTGTTCTGGAGATAAAGTGAAAAAATCCGAGAGAAACAGAGAAAATGAGATTGAAAAAAGTGTGAGAATGTGGATATGTAGATGAAGTAATCCTTGGATCTGAAAACAATCATTATGCTGTCATATGAGATAAAAAACCTACTATTCTCTGTTTCGGGTACGATCAGAGATCTTTTAATAATGAAAAACTTGATGCGTATTTAGAGAAAAATCATCTCAATCCAGAGATTATTACCTTATCTGCGTTTGAGCCAGAAAAATGGAAGAGTTCAAAATTATAAACCGGTGGTGATGACTTTCTCTTCAAAATAACTCGCGAGAATCTGGATACCAACATGCTCTGTCCCTGCAAAGAAAAGTCCTTGTCCAACAGGAGCATTGAGGAGGATGTATTTTTCTTGATCAGTAAGCTTAAATACATTTTGCATCGCATCGATAGAGGCAGGGGATTGTTTCATGAGGAGCTGGAGAGAAGAGTTTGTCACGATAGCCTTACCGTGTTCGTTATTGATAAAGTCTTCCACATCCTGAGTAATAGTTGTGACACCGAGATGATATTTTCGGGCTCGTTTGACGAGACCATGGAGGAATTTACCACTGTCCTCGTACTGCATGATATTCCAGGCTTCATCCACGACAAGCATTCTCTTCCTATTTGAAGACCTCACGACATTCCATATATAGGCGAGTATGATATACATGGCTATAGGTCTGAGCTGCTCATCGAGATCTCGAACAGAATAGACTTGAAGACCCTGTCAGAGAGTCACATTGGTTGGTTGTGTGAAGAGTCCACCGAAGACACCGCTGACATATTTTTCGAGCCGTTGTGCAACGCCTTGAGCTCCTTCCATTGTTTCTACAACAGAGAGGAGGTCTGACATAACAGGTATTTCTTTTCCAGTGATATCATCATCATCAAAAGTGATACCTTTGAGACTATAGGTGGTGACAATCGCTTTTTCGAGAAGGGCTTCTTCTGTGGGAGCTAGTGTTCCGAGCATGAGTTTGAAGAGACCAATAAGATTAATAACTCATCCCCTGAGGAGATCTCCTGGATGGCTCTCATAATCCTTGAAAGGGAGAGGAAGATCAAAAGGATTGATTCGTTGAGTAGCGTTGATACTGACATTGAGGTAGCTACCGCCGACAGTATTGACGAGAGCTTTGTATTCATTTTCTGGATCAATCACGATAACATCATGTCAGAGCATGAGACTACGGAGAATTTCGAGCTTCACAGCGAAAGACTTACCTCCTCATGACTTCGCTAGGACGACCATGTTAGCATTTTCAGTTCGGAATCTATCATAGATTATGAGTGAATTGTTGTGCGTATTTATACCATAAAGGACTCCATCATCCTGAGAGAGAGTTGCAGAACTAAACGGAAACGCTGTAGAAAGACCTCGAGTAGAGATATTTCGGTATACAGAGACTTCATCTCGGCAAAATGGACCAGTTGCGGTAAAACCTTGTTCAGTCCTGAGGAGTGCCGGTTTAGTGAGAATATTACGACCATGGAGCATATTTTGTATGTCATTAGTCATTTTTGTGAGCTTTTCACCATCATCCGCATAGAGGGTGATATAGATAGAAAAATGAAAATATTTCTCTGAACCACGAGTCAGAAGAGTTCTGAGTTCTTCTACATCTTGGAGCTGAGCATCTGTATACGGGTTGGCAGTGAGTCCTCTTTCTTGATTGAGATATTTTTCTGATTGGAGCTCCGTGAGACGGCGACGGAGATATTTCATAATCTGCTGAGCATCTGTGGGATATATGAAGAGTGACACATCAAATTTAGAATCCCAGTTAATGAGAGGGGAGAGCCAATTACCTTCTAAAAAATCTGGATAAGCATAGGTAAAGAGTGTTTTACAAAAGGTATCATTGACCTGTATATCGTGAGGACTCACCTTTATCATAGCAGGAGCAATTGCGTCTTTTATGTAGGCAAGCGCCTCGTGGTAGATTTGTTCTCCAGCTCTGATATCTTCTGGTGTTACTGTGTCACTTTTTTCCTCTGAAATAGCTGGAATATTCTCTATTTTATAAGCTTTTTCAGCTATAGGGGCTATTATTTCTTCTTTCTTTCCTATTCCTTCAGAATCACCTGTAACGGGTCGCGAGAGCATCTCAAGGAGAGTAATGTGAGGAGTTTTAGTCATAATTCTCTCTTAAATTACCATTTTATGCTGTTATTTTCAAGTTTTAGATGGTATTTTGTGTATCTTTGAACATTTTTGTTATTTTTGTAAAGTGTAAAAAACCTGTTTTCCCTTCAAAATGGCGTTCTTCGGCTTGCATTTTGTTTTTGAATCGATAGTCTTCCCCTGTCCATGTATTTCTTAACCCTTTCTACTATGAAAAAACAGGACCTTATTAAGGCTATGGCTACTGCTGCAGGCCTCTCTCAAGACGCTGCTGCGAAAGCACTCAAGGCGTTTATTGACGTCACAACAAAAGCCCTCAAAAAGGGTGATACTGTTGGTATTACTGGTTTTGGTACATTCCGTGTTGCACACCGCAAGGCTCGCATGGGTGTTAATCCTCAGAATCCAACACAGAAGATCAAGATTGCTGCTAGCAAATCTCCATCTTTCAAATCTGGTAAGACTTTCAAAGAGTCTATCTAGTCAGATTTTTGTGGTAAAGAGTCCTTTCACTTCGGTGGAAGGATTTTTTTTTGTATTATTTGAGAGTATTCCTAATATGCACTCATGCAGAAATACGCCTTCTTATTGTGACGCGAGCCACTTCTCTCCTTTGCGGAATTGGAGAGTATTTTTTCAAATGTAGTAAAAATAGATAATTTTGCTCTTATTGAAGAGGAGAGGGAAACAATTGAAAAATATAAGAACAGTCTCTGAGGCACTATAAAAATAGCCCTTATTCATGGGGAATGAATCAAGAAAAATGATCTTCTGGCTCTCGTAGTAGAAAAAATCAAAGGAAAAACACAAGAAAACAAAAAACTACGCATAGCTCTAGATGTATTTACACCTCCTCTGAGTTCGCTTGTTTTTAAGGTAAAAGATAAACTCAAAGAGCAATGATCTTCTATCCGTGTTGTTCAACATGACAATGGGAGAGTAAAGACGGCAACAACTATTCACGAAAAACTTATCGAGCAAGGCATAGAATTAGTGATATATCCAGATAAAGCTTGATTTACACTAGCAGAAACAATCTGGATTCAAGATATAGAGGGGTATTCGCAGAGAGATATAAATAGGGATAGATCTATGGTGGTGGGCATGATGCCTCCTAAGATTGCACAAATCATGCTTAATTTAGGAACAAAAGGGGAGAGAAACTTAACTATATGGGATCCATTTTGCGGACTGGGAACAACTCTCATAGAAGCTTATAACAGTGGGTTTTCGAAAATGATAGGATCTGATCTCGACTCTAAAATGGCAGAAGTGACGAAGAAAAACATGGAACAACAAAAGCAATCATCAGAAATGCAGATTGAAACTTTTACTCTTGATGCAAAAACAATTGATACTCATGTCCTAAAGGGGCCTACTGCTGTAATAACAGAATGAATGCTTGGTCGTAATTTCACATCAAGTACAATTACTCAGCAAGATGCTTTTCAAGAACGAAAAATATTAACAGAACTTTACGTCTGATTTCTGAGCTCATCCTATAAAAATAACCACATAAAAAATATGGTTTTTTGTCTACCATTCTGGAATATAGGGAAAGAGACATTATTTATGCCAGAAATGCCTCTACTTTCAAAAGAATGGTCTGTTGATAGTCTTTGTTTAAAAGGGAAGAGATATCTTATCCATATGCGCCCTTGACAGTGTGTAGGGAGAGAGATTATCATCTTGAATAGACAAAAATAGCTTCACAGAAAAGGACCAATAAAAATACTCTCATTAAAAAATCAAGTAAACTCTTTTGGGGAAAGTGCAAATTGTGTATAATCAGGGAACTTTAATTATTTTTTATTTATTTATGAAGAAAATTGTTTCTCTTCTTTTTGTTTCAGCACTTCTTACAAGCTGTACTATACCTTTTTTCAGTAAGACATCTTCAGTGCCTCAGGATGGAGACATGGTCTCAGTTCACTATATAGGTACCCATGATGATGGAACAGAATTTGATTCCTCTCGTCAAGATGGCCGTGCACCTCTCGAATTTGCCATAGGAGCTGGCAGTATGATAAAAGGATTTGAAGATGCTGTTCGTACTATGAAAGTAGGCGAGAAAAAAACAGTCCGCTTAGAACCGAAAGATGCTTATGGTGAAGAATATATCGAAGATACGAAACCTCTAAGTGAATATCAGGAGGTTATATCCCAAACTGTTCCAGCTAATGCTCTTACAGGAAATTTAGAACAGAAGGTTCCAGAAGAACAGGCTCAACAGCTTTTTGGTTCAGTCGCTGTAGGCACTGAGAAAAAGATTGGTGAAGCCAGTCTCAAAATCCTCTCAGTGACTGATGCGGAAGTTCTCATATCTATAAATGATCCAAAGGCTCCATTTTACGGTAAGAAAATCGAAGCAGGCATGACTACAACAGCACAGGATGGGAGTGAAATTATCGTAAAAAGTGTTGAAGGTGATAATGTTACTGTTGATATAAAACCTCAACAGGAAGTTATTTCTAAAACAGATACAGATATTACTCTTAGAGTGAAAAATCCACATCCACTTGCTGGGAAGGCACTCAATTTTGAGATAGAGCTCCTAGAAATCAAGAAAGATACTACTGTTCAATAAAAAAATATTGACAGATATTAAATCCCGCTCATCATGAGCGGGATTTTTTATGCATAGATTTTTCTCAACCTCTCCCCTAAAACCTGAAATAAAGCTTGTTTCAGGTAATCAGTTCCACCAAATACTTCGTGTCTTTAGATCGAAAATTGGTGATTCTATAATATTTTTTGAAATAGGGGGCAATGATATAGTCTACGGAATCACCTGCATAAACAAAAAGGAGGTTATTTTGAAACAAAAAAATGTGATAAAAAAAATTTTAAAAAAAGAAAATGAAATAAAATTGTTTCAAGCATACCCAAACAAGATTTCAACAATGGAATTTATTGTTCAAAAAATGGTGGAATTGGGTATTAGTGAGATACTATTTTTTCCCTCTGAACGCTCGCAAATAAAAAACATTCCAGCACCTAAGAAATCCAGATTAGAAGCCATAGCTCTGGAGTCATTGGAACAATCATGAGGAAATATTCCAATAAAAATATCCTACAGTACAGAAAATATACCTGAGCTATGGGGTTGAGATGATTTACTACATATAGCGTGAACTATAGGTGAGAAGCAGAAATTGGATATTACAGATTGGAATGGCGCATTATGATTCTGGGTGTGACCTGAGTGAGGATGGTCTGAGGAGGAAAAGAATTTTTTCCTGAAAAATAATGTGAAACTATGGTCCTTTAATGCAAATATACTCCGCCTAGAAACTGCAAGTATTGTAGGCATCTGACTATTAAAATATCTATCTCAGATAGGTAAATAACCTTGTTCCATTATTCCACACCCTTATCTCTCCTATGCAATTATTATTAAATAAGGATGGATAGTTTTCTTGGGCTCAGATGTATATGATGACTTTACCATCAATTTTTGAGAGATTACTACAGAGAACTAGTGGATCAATCTTCATATTTTTCCTCTCGAGAGGAGACCATATCTCACGACCTATTCATTGGGAAGGTCAGTATATTTCACGATTTGTATACCCCATTAACCAGGACATATGTGCTCAGCTGAGAGTTACAAGATTTATATCCTCAGGCATATTTGGAATTATTTTTTTTATGATATTTAATTCATTTTGCTCTATGAAAGGTGTGTGCCATTTATTAACAAATGAGAGCCATAAAGCACACTGTATGATAAGAAATACATATATCCATTTACGATGAAATAAGTGATAAAAATGACGCGTGAGAATTATAATTAAGAAAAGGTCCAGAAATGTTCACAAACGAGTGTGAGCTACAAAACGAAATGTTATAAATATTCATAATAAAAAAGTGTAGAGAATTATTGGAGATCTTCATAAATATTTCACACTTTTTATCGAAGAAAAATGAACAATTCACAAAATTGTCATAAGAAGAACAGGAAAGATGTAGAATAAGAGATCTCCTCAGTTAAATCCTGTTCAATACTTACCATCAATAAAAACCTGTTTTTGAGGATTTAAGATAAAGTTCTTTATGTAGGGGAATACCTGCTCATAGAAGAGTGGAAGATATGATAAAAATCCAACACAAATACCAAAAAACATAAATAAATAAATTTTGCGATTCTTTCTTTGAGAATTAAGGAAAGTAACTAAAAAATATGAAAGAGCCACAAACCCTGTTAATCTATGGAGCGATATACACCCAGCTATGAGTAAGAAAGCTATAAAATATTTTTTATAATACCTCATCAGAAGTATTAAAAAAAATGTTGCAAACATTTGTTTACCAAATGCCCACCAGAGATTCATATATTGAACTGATGAGAAGAGAAATAAATATAGTCCGAGGTAAGATCCAAGAGTATATTTTCTATTTTTTTTTCACAGAAGAAAAAGGGAGATTCAGGTCAAAATAAAAATAAAAAGATATCCCCATCAGAATAGTGTTTCTTGTCCTATGAATGTTGAAATACTATAAAAAAATGTTCAAGAAAAAGGCTCGAATTGATATTGCAAATATGTTGGTAGACGACCTGTGTCTTGATTGATTCCGAGAAGATTAATGAGATGCCTGTAGGCACCATGATCATACCCTAAAGGAAGTCCAAAATTCTGGTGATACCAAAAAACTAGGAGAGATACTCATAAAAACCAGATAAAAAGTATTTTTTTTGTGAGCATATATTATCGCATAAAGTACCTGTATTCATTTTCTCAACCCCAGGCGCCTCCAACACCATCGGTTCCTCGAGTTCGTCCTCCATCCTGAGAATCAGATGCAGAATAAAATGCTAAGTGGGGATTTGCATTACCTACATACTCATTACACCAATAATTCTCATGACTTACACCCCAACTACTACCTTTGTGGTTCATAATAGCTGTGAGATTATCATATTTGATCTTACCATCCTGATTGATGATATTGAGAGTGCCTCAGCCAGGTATAGGACTACATCACTTATTACTCCTTCAGAGGACTCTGTCACCCAGTGCCCAACTAAGTGATCCGGGAGTACTGAATGAGAATTGTACCCATTTCGTTGGATCTCCTGTTCTATTACGGATTAATACTTCATGAGCTCATGAATCTATGAGATGGTTATAATTTATAAGTCCTGCAAGATTTGGATCGTCATATTCAGGTATCTGCGGAGGTGCAATTCATGATTCAAGTGCATCTCTCATATCACGATATGACATCTTTATTTCAGAAGATGGGTGTCCATTATTTGCGTAAAAAAGAGTCCATCCTCCTCCCGTAGTTTTCATATCACAATAAACAGTTAATAGGGATTCTTTTATTTCAATTACATATCTTCATGAGGAAGAGTTTGGTTGTTTTTTGAGAATTTCGAGACAACTACTCTCTGCTTTCCACCCTATTTGCTCTCTTTTAGCTTGATCTCATAGGTTTACCTTTTGAGAATTTTTGAGGATAGAGCTCACGAGTTCACCTTTATTTTTACCAGAATTCATCACAAGCATATGTCCTTTGGAGGAACCAAGTGAATATGCAGGCCTGTCTCCAACACGATAATTGGAATAGATATTATCAGTCAAAAGTGCTACAATTTCATATTCTTTCGTATCTGGACGAATAAAATAGTGATACATTTCTCCCGTTTCCGGATCTTTGAGAAATTCTACTCAGAGTGCTAGAAACAGGTCTTTACCAGCTCGTCACTGGTATCCCATCTTTATTTCACCGTAGCTCAATTCGAGAGCATTTGTGGGCAGTGGTATGTTGATTCCTCGTCTCAGAGCATCCTCTATTCGTTCATTAGTGAGCGATAGGTGAGCAATCCTAGTAATATCAGAATCCGTACTTTTGAGAGAAGAAACAAAAAATATAACTGGTAAAATAGCAGCAATAAATATTCCTCAAAATAATAGAATTTTCTTATACGGAAGAGTATTTTTGGGGGGAACGACTACAGGACTTGTTGGTATTGCTTCCATTGTCTCTAGCACAATACCATATATTTTCTTCTATTGCAAAGGTTTTAAGGGGTAAAAAGAGGTTTAACTACAGATAAGAAAAATGGGTCTTATTTCTTTATTCTTCTTTCCAGAGAAAGAGCCAGTTTATGCCAAAAAATATCCAAATAATGGATAAACTCTGATGTAAAATAATAAATATAAGAGGAATTGTTATCGTATTGATAAGTGTAAGCAGTGTTCCAAGTTTCCAAAAATTATCAGGAATTCACCAGTTTCATCATCAGATAGAGATATGGATTTGTGACTCTATGGTGATAAAAATGAGAGAGAGTGCCGTATTGAGAGACAAGAATACAACCAGAAATAATTCCCAGGAATTTCCCCATGATTGATAAAAAAACCATGTAATTATTCATATGAGAATGGCGTGTTGAAAAATTATTGAAAATCAACGATCCGAAATAGGAATACCTAGAAGACGCCTGTACACAAGAAGGGTACCAAGGGCAAGAAAGAAAATAAAAAGGGTTTGAGTATCAAAAATTCATGAATCTAACCATTGTTCAATTCAGAATCCCGCATGAAAAAGTCCAATACAGAATTGTCATCCTATGATGTAGGGGATAAGCTTTTGAATCATCTTAAAATATGATAACTATTTCTCCTCGGAAAACACCTTTTTTTGCCTCTTCCAGGAGATCTCAAATACTCCCCCTGTGATACGTTTCATACATCTTTGTGAGCTCGCGAGCAACACAGATAGTATACTCATCTCAGAAGGTCTGAGCAAGCTCAGAAAGAGTTTTCTCAATTCGATGAGGTGACTCGTAGACTATAGCCGTATAATCCTTTTCCGCGAGAGATTTAAAGAGCGTTTGGCGACCTTTTTTGAGAGGAAGAAAACCAAGAAAGCGAAAATCATGCATATGAAGACCAGAACCTATCAATCCAGCCAAAAGAGCTGAAGCACCTGGAATAACCTCTATTTTTACATTCTGACTGATTGCTTCTTGTACCAATAAATATGCAGGATCTGATATTCATGGTGTGCCAGCATCTGAGATGTAGGCTACATTTTCATTTTGAGCTTTTTCAATGATTTTTGCTGCTTGTTCCCGAGTACTATGGCTGTGAAAACTCTGAAGAGGTTTAGATATTTCAAAGTGTTTCAGAAGATGTCAGCTATGTCTCGTATCTTCACAGACAATCAAGTCGCATTCTCGAAGAATACGCAGTGCTCGAAGAGTTATATCTTCGAGGTTTCAGATAGGTGTTGCAACGAGAGAGAGCATTATTTTACAACGATATTAAGGATTTTATTCGGGATAAATATTTCTTTTGCAACCGTTTGATTTTCGAGCCATTTTGATATTTCTGGTTTATTTTCCACCGTCATGCGCACTTCCTCAACAGTCACACCTCTCATAAATGGATATGTTCATCGTAATTTCCCATTAATCTGAACAGCAATCTGCACTTCATCATCAATAGTCATAGCAGAGATATATTCTGGCCATTCAGTTGAATACACAGACTCTTCATCCCCTAATAAAAATGAACATTCCTCAGCCATATGAGGAGCAAACGGGTGAAGAAGTCTGACAAGTGTAGACTTCCATTCATGAGCATTTTCTGGGTCAGTAGGCACTCCTTCATTAACCATGATATTGAGAGCAGATATAGCTGTATTGAATTTCATATTCTCAATATCCTCACCTACTTTTTTGATGGTTTTATGCATCATTTTGATGGCGCTGAGGTCGTCTTTTGCAGTCCATGACTGATATTCTGGAGCTGTGGAATCTACTGAAAAAAGACGGTAAATCTTCTC
>JAGOOR010000019.1:0-4942 GCA_017992415.1 Candidatus Altimarinota bacterium | reverse complement strand
ATATGAATCAGAGGAATCGGCTCCCCCCAATATCGCTGACGAGAAAAAATCCAATCGCGGAGTTTGTAGTTTGTGACTTTTTTTCAGAAACCTTCTTTTTCAGCTTTTTCTGTAAGGACTTTTCGGGCTTCGGCAGATGTTAACCATTCAAATTCTCAGGAATCTGTCAGAATACCATCTTCCGTAAAGGCCTTTGCTCAATCATGGAATATGTTCCAGGATTTTTCATGCTGAATCCATGTTATATTCTGTTTTACATGTTCTTTTTTGATCCATTGAAGGCTGTGTCTTCATTCTTCTATTTCTGAAGGAACTTGCTTATCAGAATTGAGCTTTACATGAAAAAATCTCCCAAGAGTTTCTTGATTTTTGTTCTTGGTATGTCTGTAGCCTATTCATGAACAATATGTTCAGTAAATAGGTCACACAATCGAAAAATCTATATATCCAGATTCCTCTATGAGTTCTTTGGAGACAGTATCCATCTCAGAATCACCAATCTCAATACCTCCACCAATGAAGTGCATGTGGCTATGATCTCCATCTTTCTCCACTAACAACGCAAATTCTCATTTTTGATTTTCTAGAATCACATCTATCGTTTTCCTCCGAAGAGTTTCCTTGTCTATTTGGGGATAGCTAATGCCATCATAAACAACATAATCTGCAATACTTTGCCTTATTCCTAATTCATGTTTCTTTGCAAAATCCCAATCCCGCTCATCATGAGCTGGTACTGCCATGACTGCTCCAGTTCCGTAGCTTCAGAGAACATAATCAGCTATCCAGACAGGAATTTTTTCTCCATTAAATGGATTTGTCACATACGAACCAGTGAAGACACCAGTTTTTTCTTTATCGAGTTTTGTTCGTTCGAGGTCTGATTCTTTCTGTGCTTTTTTGATATATTTTTCACATTCTTTGTGATTTTCTGGAGTTATATATTCACTGACTTGCGGATGATCTGGAGCTACGACGACATAAGTCACACCAAAAACTGTATCAATTCTCGTGGTAAACACTTCCACATCGGGACAATCAATTCCACGGAAGTAAAACTGACATCCTTCACTTTTTCCAATCCAGTTTCTCTGTTGTTCTTTGATTCCTTCTGGCCAATCCAATCGGTCAATGTCTGAGAGGAGTCTGTCTGCATATTTTGTAATAGCAAGTATCCACTGACGAATAGCCTTTTTCTCAACAGGTGTGCCACATCGTTCACATTTTCCATCGACGACCTCTTCATTTGCGAGACCAGTCTTGCAGCTCGGGCAGAAATTTATCGGCTTATCACTCTCGTAGGCGAGACCTGCTTCAAAGAGTTTCAAGAAAATCCATTGAGACCATTTATAATACTCAGGACTCGTGGTATCTATCTCTCGATTCCAATCAAATGAAAATCAGAACTTCTGGAGCTGAGTCCGAAATCGATTAATATTTTCTGCTGTTGTAATAGCTGGATGAGTGCCCGTCTTGATAGCATAGTTCTCTGCGGGAAGTCCGAAGGCATCCCAACCCATGGGATGGAGCACATGGAATCATTTTGCATGTTTGTATCGTGCTATGATATCAGTTGCTGTGTATCATTTTGGATGCCCTACATGGAGACCTGCTCCGCTCGGGTAGGGAAACATATCGAGAGCGTAGAATTTTGGTTTATGACTATTTTCTAACTCAGGGTTTACACACGCAAATGTATCATGCTCTGACCAATATTTCTGCCATTTCGACTCTATTTCTCTGTGATTATACATAATGACCCGTTACAATATAAAATAATTACTCTCAAGTATATAGATTTTTTCTTTTGTGGAAGAGAAAATATAAAAAAATCTCTCCCGTGAAAAGGAGAGATTTTAGAGAGTGAACAGTGATTATTCTGCGCCAATTTTTACTTCGGCTTTTTGTTCCAATCTCATCATAGCGTCTTTTGCTTCTTGAAATTGTTTTTGGAGTTCTGGATTTTTCTGAATTTCGTCCATCATTTTTTCTTGAGCTATTCCTGAGAGATTATAGTCTTTCTCGAGCTCCATCATACTCTTCGCAGCACCAGCGAGGCCAAATATTCCTCCTACAAAAAGAGTGAGGATAGAGAGTACTCCGAGTATCCAGGCAGCTGTTGTAGGCTTTTTATTAGCCTTGAGCCCGAGATAAGGAATCATAATAACAGAAAAGAAAAGCAAGAGAAGAGTCGTGCCGACACCTCTTCAAATACGCTTTGAGAGGAAATAGTAGATATAGATAATAGACGCTAGCACGATGACTCATCCTATTACTGGAACAAAGTGACCGAGGAGAATAGCAGCAATCCACCAAGGAGATTGTTCTGCTACTCGTACAATGGGATAAATCTGGAGAACAGGAATCCATGACCAGGCTGCATGAAGTTTTGGTGTATATTTCTTTGACAAAAGGTATGTACCATAAGAAATAGCAATATAGGAAAGAAGAATTCCTACAAATACCAATAAGCCACCAACTCCCATAGCCAAGATAGCTTCTGGTCAGACACTTCTAATAGCTTTTTCTACATCTCCAGCAAAGGTAAAACTCGCACTGAGGAAAATAAGAACTGTGAAAAGAGAAAATTTCTTCATAGTGAAGGTGAGAAAATAAAGTATGAATAGTCTATTTCTCCGCATGGCTATAACAAGAAAAACATCTTGATAGAAGTATTTTTATCATTATAAAAATAACTCAGAACTATTTCTGTATAATGGAACCATCAAAAACACCGTCAGAAAGGGTCGCTAGGGAGGGGAGTGTATCAATATGACAGACGCCTATTTTGAGATCATGATCACGAGCGAGGGCTATAGATGCTTGGTCCATGATTCGGAGATTTTTCGTCAGTATGTCATCGTATGTGACAGACTCAAATTTCTCTGCCGTTGGGTCTTTTTTTGGATCAGCAGAATAGATACCATCAACACTGGTGCATTTTATCATCATCTCACAAGAGAGTTCGAGAGAGCGGAGCACAGATGCAGTATCTGTAGAGAAATACGGATGTCCAGTACCCCCTGAGAGAAATACTATACATCCTGCGTCGAGAGAATGTTTTACTCGTTTTGAATCAAATATTTCCCCTATACCAGAGAGGTCTCGAGCAGTATAGACGACTGTCTGAACCCCTAGTTTCTCTATTATATCAGCGAGCATGAGAGCATTCATAGTCGTTGCCATCATACCAACCTCATGACCAACTGTCGGTGATATACCGTTTTTAGAAAATTCAGCTCCGCGACAAATATTTCATCCACCACATACTATAGCAATTTGGTGTGTTTTTTGGAGTTGTTGTATTTCTTTTCAGATTTTGAGAAGGTAGTCAAAATCATAATTTTTTCCTGTGTTATTTGAGAGTGCCTCTCCAGATATTTTTATAAGTATTCTCATAGGATAGTGTTTAATTGGTTTAGTTTGTTTAATTCGTTTAATTCGTTAAACTTGAGTGAAGTATAGAGAAAATATTGTTCTTGCAATGACTATTTTTAGCATAGAAATCTGGTGAGTCACGCTCGCCCCGACATGGTACTGACTCATGTATGCCTTGAGTTTTTTGTTATGACTCGTCTTGATACGGCGAGAATTTAGTGAAAAAAACACAGACACACTCTTTTTTGCAACTATTCTCTGAGTGATATTCTGAGGCAGATTTGGGTATGTATTATTTTATAATCTCGGGTATTTTCTGGAGAATCCTCTCGAGGCACTCATGCCATGGAAGTGAGGTATGTCATTTCATGGTTGAGCCCTATGAGTCATCATGGCCTGGTATCTCGCTGCAAAAAAAATACAAAAACCATTTCTCGATGTAGCTGATAAAATAGTATGGATAGTTCCAATTGGTCTCTTCTTTGGACGAATAGGGAACTACATAAATGGTGAACTCCTCGGTATGGCAGGGTATAGCTGACTCTGAGCACGAACCATAAATAGTATATCATATTTCCCAACTCCTCTCCTCGAAGCATTTCTCGAAGGATTTGTATTATTCCTGATACTCATCTGGAGAAAAAAGAAAATCCAATATCCAGGACAGGTCGGAGTATGGTTTCTCGGATGATATGGCGCTATGAGATTTGTAGCAGAATTCTTCAGGGATCCGGATATACAGATAGGGTATATCTACAGCAGCTGGATGACTCTCGGACATGTATTTTCCATTATCATGATAGTTTGAGCAGTTATTCTCTCTTATCTTCTGAAAAAGAAGTAATTCTTCAGTTATTGACATAATATAAAATATATGCTAAATTATGTATATGTTTTATCGTTTCTGAGCCTTGCTACTCTTCTCGCTATATATTCCTACGATCTCATTTGCACTGACAGGGGAGGGGAATACAAAAAAAGTACCCATAGATTTCCATGTTGATCATCCCGACCATGTTCCGCACAATAACTGAAAAAATCCAGTAAAAAATACAGGACATGATGATGGAGTATTCCCGAGAAAAAGGAAAGAATGAGAGGAAGAAGGTGAGAGCGAATAAGAATTTTATTCGTGGTGATATTTGCCTCACGCGAGCAGATTTGTCATACGATAGAGCTGCTCTGTGAGCATGAGGACAGCAAGTCAGTGGGGAAGTGTCCAATCAGTAAAACTGAGAGTATAATCAATATGTGATTTCATAAGAGTGGCGTCTAGTCCATAAGCACCGCCTACGACAAAGATAATACTCTTGTGCTCCTGCTTTTTCTGATTGAGCCAAGCACTCATATCTTTTGTATCTCAGAGAGTTTTTCCCAGGACATCACAGAACACGACGAAGCTTCCTGAATATTTCTCGAGCTGAGCAATGACATCCAGCGTGTCTTGTTTTCTAATGGTCTCGGTCTCTCCTGATTTATGAGGCTTGAGAAGGATTATCTCGAGTTCCTTTTGTAGTCGTTTTTCATACTCTCAGATAGGTTTTTCAAAATGATGCCAAGAATC
>JAGOOR010000045.1 GCA_017992415.1 Candidatus Altimarinota bacterium | reverse complement strand
GGGAATCCGTCAGTTTTCATGAGGACTTGGTCATCGATGTCCGCAGATGGAACTGATATTTTTCCCTTGAGTCCATCAATAAAAGTAATGTTCTCCCCTTTTGGAATCTTCATACGGATGACAAATTTTTCTCCAGCAGCAATTTTTGCTTTTGCTTCGTCAGTTGTGGTGTCACGGTAGGGGCTACGAAATGGTATCATAATACCTGCTTCTTCCGTTTTCTTCTTGTGTTCTGCGAGCTCCGCCTCAGTCGTGAAACAATAGTATGCATCTCCAGAGGAGAGAAGTTTCTCAACATATTCCTGATAGAGAGGAAGCCGCTCAGACTGGATGTAGGGACCACATTCCCCTCCTGCACGGATACTCTCGTCAGCATGAATCCCAAAAAGCTCAAGTGTATCAAGGAGAGCATCAGTGGCTCATTCTACCTCGCGAGTCTTATCGGTATCCTCGATTCTGACGAGGAATTGCCCGTGATTCTTTTTTGCCCAAATATAGGCAAAGAGAGCGGTACGAAGACCTCCAATATGGAGCTGTCCTGTCGGTGACGGAGCGAAGCGGGTGCGAGTCATTGCAAACAAATTATTAACTAGAGAGAGGTTGAACCTTGGGGAAGAGGTTAAGAGGGGATTATAAATTTCCATAGTTAACCTGGACCTTATAACTTTGCCACTTTGCTAAAGTATACGAAAAGAATGGGAATTTCAAAACACTCCTCATATTCTCTTTCAAAGTATTTTTACTCGGGTTTTTGTATTTTTCTTTTTTCCTGCAATGTTCGTGCGAATTGTCGTCAGAATGATATTGCATCATCCATAATATCCTCAAATTTTTCTTTTTTAATGCCTCTTTCCTGAAGCATTTCGTAGAAATTTTCGATACTTCATGCTCAGATATTTGAAACATCTTCCACTGTCATACCATCTGGCAGATTACTCTGCGCAGAAATGAGCATTTCATAAATAAGCTCGTTAACCTGTTCTCGCTTCAGGGGAAAGTTTTCTGGTATTTTTTTGAGATGACTATATTTAAACATCACTCGAAATGCATCATCTATTTGTGTCGATAAAACATTTCTCTCTTCATAAGGCTGAATGAGGAGATTCATGAGATCTCTGCTAGTATTTTTATGTATATCTCAGACTTCCGTTGCTCTTTCCTTCATCAATTCTTCTACCTTTGCCCGAAAGTCCTCTTCTTCACTCATACCTCCAGCAAGTATAATTATTTTCTTTCTGAGGTCTGATTGTGTGTTTGAGTCTTGCGTGGCTTTTTCATTCATAAGACTGGTACTTTTAACATCGAGTAGGCTTGAAATATTCTTCTGGATAGTCTATCGTCACGCCTCCGTCCTTACCATCATCTCCTCGATATTTATAGTACTTACTCTCATACGTCGTGGAAGTGAATCCAGCTGCTCTCTCTCTGTTTGTAGATCTATCTCTGAAGTCTTCGCCGGCATTTTCAATTATTTCCCAACTTATCTGTGTTTTAGGGTTTTGTAATCCTAGTTCATTGATGGCTGCATAGGTCATATCAAGTATGGCTGAACATTTCCGAGTCCAGGTAAACTCATGCGGCCCCTCATCTACAATGGGATAACGAAAACAACCGTTTGGTCCCGTTACTTTGACTCTCAACTTCCTGAGATTCACATCTGCGCTAAATATTTCTCTCAGCATTTCTTGTGGTACAGCAACTCATCGTATGATTTTATTTCTAGTAGGGATTCAGCCTCTCACCGCTGTTGATAGATTTACGGAACCCAGATTACTGATTTTACATCCCCAACATGTATTTCAATACGCTGTTGAACCTACTCCAGGATCTTGTAAATCATCACTTCCATTATAATTCAAGGCAAACATCGTACTATAGCCAGTATACGATGTGATTTTTTTATCTCTATTTCGTATACATGTAGCACCAAATGTTGCATAATCTCTTCCTTTTGTTTTCACCACATCAACTCCGTGATTATTCCATTCTGGTCTTTTCGAGGCAGAATTTCCTGTTATACCCTTTCGAAGCATTCCTGATAAATCACCCTCTTCTTCTCCCCCATTAAAATTATATTCTCGACACAGTGCTAACTCATCTCCACAAGATTCTATACGACAGGCAGAACATCCATCATAGGGTTTATCATTTTCTCCATCATCACATGATTCTGATGCCTGAGTGGTAACTCCTGATACCGTTCCTGTGAAAGTTACGGGCTCTACAGTACCATCACTTTTGACTTTTCCATCAGTCTTTCCGTTACCACAGAAATTACATGAATTTGCATCCGCCTGTAGCGATGAATCTTTTTCACTATGAGTTTCATAGTTGACAGCTTCAGAAACATCACAATAACCTCCCCCTTCAGTCGTGTTGTCGCCATATCCAAGAGAATCAGGAATAATCTCCGGCTCTGTATCAGGACACTTTTTACACTTGTCTCCTCCACAATCTAGCCCTGTTTCATCTCCATTCTGTTCATTATCCTGACATGTCATACACGAATCATCTCCGTATTGAGCGGATGAATTATAATTATGAGCATTCGAATTCGTACATCACATTGTTGGTGCCTGATACTGGCATGATCCAGTTCCAGATATTTGTGCATAGGGATCATAGTTTTCTGCCATCCTGTCCATACAGCCAATGATGAGTCCTGCATACATGCCTCCTACAGAAAAATCTATCATCGATGGATCCATATACACATCTCGTGTATCATAGGTACAGACGGCTGGATTAGGACGCATAGGAGCTGTACAGGCAGAGTTATAGTTTGAGGCACCTGCATCCTCACAACAATCCAAGCTAGAAAAATTAGGCTTAGTAGGTATTGGTGGAGTCGGTGGAGTCGGTGGAGTCGGTGGAGTCGGTGGAGTCGGTGGAGTCGGTGGAGTCGGTGGAGTCGGTGGAGTCGGTGGAGTGAGAGGGTTATTGAGAGCTTTAGCTCCTGCTATTTTTTTGAGGGCAGATGAATTCTGTGAGAGAGCAGATTTTTTGGTCGTGAGAGACTGCTTAAGTGCCAACATCTGTGCTGTGCATACTTTTGCTTGAGCAGTTTTTTTCTGTAATTTGAGAGTTCTACATTCAGAGTTTTTTTCTGTTACCTCTGTTGTGGTTGATGCTATTTCTGTTTGCAGCTGAACTCTCTCTGTTTGCAAGGGAACTTCACTGGTGAGTTTTGAGAGAGAAAGAGTCAGTGTGGTGAGGACTTGATTCCTTATCACTTTTTTTGCTTCGAGATTTGTGAGTCCTTTTATACAGACACTTATTTTATTGGGATTGATTTTCTTCTGTTTTTTGAGAGTTTCGCAGGCGTTTTTCTTTGTCTGTATTTGTGATTCTAATGTCTCTATTTCTTTTTGAACTTTACTTTCTTCTGTCGTCAGGACTGTCTGACATCTCTCGAGGGAGGTGATGGTACCAGTTTTACACTGATTGAGTCCAGCGAGGATGACGGACGATTGGAGTCAACCATTGAGAGAGATGTGATTTGCCATAAATGCGAGACTCATACCGGTGAGAATCGAAATGATAATTTTTCTGTTTTTCTGCATAAAAGAAGGGGTTACAAAAATATCCTACGCTATTTTTTTCCGAATATCAAATTTTTGCATATATAAAATAATATATATACTAAAGTCAATCATGCATGGCGTATTCTACTACTCTACTATTTCAGGAAATACTGCCCTGGTTGCGGAAGCAGTCCAGGGTATTTTCTCACAGGCTGGGATCACTCTCATACTTCAAGATGTTGCAGAAGACAGAACCTGGCAGGATGAAGTCGATTTCGCACTCTTCGGCTGTGGTACCTATGGACATGGGCAGCTGCAGAATACCATGCGTCAGTGCGTAGAGACAGAATGGGTCGATAGAATGATAAAAGTCCCCTGTGCGGTTATTGGTCTCGGAGATCATCGCTATGATAGAGAGTATAACATGTACGCCGCTGACATCCTCGAAAATTGGATTCGAGAACGCAGCGAACGTCTCCTGTGACCTGCTCTGCGTATTAACCGAAGCCCCCTAAAACTGAACAACCAAAAAACCATCGAAAATTGGGCAAAGAATTTTATCAATTCTCTCCGTTTGTAAGTCCTTCTCTTTTCTCTTTTATCTCTTCTCTCTTCTCTTGTCGTGAACATCATCCTCACATGATCCTCTGGTTCTGGCCTTCTCTCAGCAGGCGATATAGTCATCGAATGACTCCAAAATTCTGGATACTTCATCGTGGCAGAACGAGAATATCCGAGTCTGATAAAGGGATGATGTAGTCATTCGAGAATAGAGGTCGGCGTAAATCCAATTCACGGAATTTCGGAATTTGCTGATATTATTGTGGCCTTTGACCGTGTGGGATCTAAAAACGCTCTTCCTCATATTCGAAAGGGTGGCCTGATGATCTATGGAGATGAGGTGCAT
>JAGOOR010000044.1 GCA_017992415.1 Candidatus Altimarinota bacterium | reverse complement strand
GATACGTCTGCATTGATAATATTTGACTCTGTGACACGAGCGTAGGATTTGTTGTATTCATCAGCAAAGATGGATTGACTCATAGGGTATCCTGCAGCGTAACCAGTACTATTGAGCATACCCAGTCCTACAACGATAAAGAGTCCTATCAGGTTCTCAAAATTTCCCGCTATGGCGAGCCCAAAGAGCGCTATTGCTGAGAGATAAATACCCAGAGTGATGATGCTAAATTTGCCATATATCCCTGATTTTTTTATCCAGAACATCTGCAGTGCATAGGCTGGTATTGCGAGAACACCAATCAATATGAAACCGCTTCGGATGATATTCTGTGCTCCGGAGTTTTTCAGGGCTTCATCGAGAAAGGTGACAAAAAATGTCGTCACGATAGTATCCCAACAACCGAAAAGCAGAATACATCCTGTGGACCAGAGGAGAATCGGTACAAATGTTACTTTTTCAAAGACGAGTCGGTAGAGCATCTTGTATTCGAGTTTGGTTTTGGTGATAATCTCACCCCAATCCAGTTCTTTTGTAATCTCTTTTGGCTTCATGATAATATAATCCATCGAGCCTTTGAGCTTCTGGAAGTCCATCGTACTGACTGTATTTTTGAAATAAGAAGCTGTATTTTCTTCGAGATTCTTTGTTTTTTCGACGATATGAAGGTTTTTTACTGTTCAGAGATTGAAGACTTCGTGTGAATTATCAAAATAATTCTGAATAAAAAATCATACACAAATAATGAGAAATATCAGCACAAAGAGGATGAGTTGTGTCGAATCTGTACGGAGCGAGAGAATACCAATGGAAAGTAAGACACCAGTCACAGAACCGATACCCATGGCGATATTATTTTTTGAAAGAGCTGTGTCGTATTCTGATGGATCTGAGTGGTTGAGGAGATAGGATATGGTCGTGATATCATACATTTCTTTTACTGTTCCATAGAGGATACCAACGAGCAAGAGGAGGATAAAATTTATTCCGGTACTCAAAAATGTACGTGTGATTTCGATAATCCCACCGCTAAAACTAAAACCCAGTTCATCTGCAGTACGGACGAGATAGAGAAATATTATTGCGGCGACGACCATGAGTGCATTGGCTATGGCGAGCATAGTTTTTGATGCTACGTGTCGTTGTATGGTTCCGAGTGGTACATCGATGAGCATCGACCAGATATTTCCTATACCCAAGAATATACCAACGAGAAGAGGGGATCCGACGATGAAACCAAAGAAAAATACACTGGTAAGATGGAAAATAATCCAAATAGCACCATATACTCCTACCACATTGTAGAAATTTTTCAGGAGTTTTGCCTTCTCTGGCAGTTCAGGAGTGACAATCTGAGTCATGCTTTTACTCTATCATATTTTTCTTTGAGACTCAAATATTTCACCTTTTTTATCGAGAGCCGTAGTTCAAGACCCAGATATTGTCACATTGACCGACTCATAATTCACGGAATTCACCCTGGTACATGTTTTCCCTATGTCAGACGCTTGTGGTGAGTTGATCGAGTAATTCCATGATATTTTCTTGTCCGAGTCCGAGATTTTCTCATCACCAGCTATATTCATAATTACCACTTCTGTATCGTTCCTCCAGAGTGCTGCCATTGAGTGTATGGGTTATTTCTCCTGTTTTGCAGAGTTCAAGAGCGTAGTTTTGTGCTATTGCATTCAGAGGTTCAGACTGAGTGAGACCCGAGAGAGAGCGCTCTATTCTGCGACGACTGTGTTCTTCTATCAGGAGATTTCTTATTTGTGTGAGAGAGAGATTTTTCTTGTGAGTGGTCAGGAGGGAGGCTGGGAAATAATTATCTTCACAGTAGTATCCTGTGAGGAGACTTTTTGTATGACAAAACATATGTTCCAGATAGGAAATCATATCTCGAAGTGGTTGGCTTACTGTGCTACGAGTTTTGTAGATGGAGAGAGCTGTTCCTATCTTTGTGAGCGTTTCTACTTGCTGGGTTGGTGTGAAAGGTGTGAGATAGCGAGCGCGATAGGTATCATAGAGTGACTCTACTTTTACTTGAGCTGTGCCACTCAGTGCCTGTGCTCCGATAATCCAGAAGATGCTCGTGAGAATGATGATGCGCTTCATACTTGGTAAAAAAGGAATTTTCCCTATAGTACTCTCTATAAAATTGTTTTCAATGGCCCCACTTCCAATCTTCTTGACTCTCAAAAACAAAAAACAACTCACACACGATGTGTATGAATTGGAATATGTGGCTAAAGAGAATATATTTCTTGTACCCGGGCAATTTCTCCTCTGTGATACTGCGGGAGATCCAAAACTTCGTCGTTCGTACTCTGTGAGCTGGGCAGAGGGAAATAGTATATTTTTTATTATCAAAAGACTCCCAGAAGGGAAGGGATGAAGCGTCGCTATTTGTGATCAAGAAATTGGTTATGTGATGCAAGTTTGGGGGCCTATGGGGCGATTCGTACTCCAGGAAAATACTTTTCCGAAAGTGTTTATTGGTACAGGAACGGGGTTTGCACCACTTTATTTCATGCTTTGATCAGAAATACAAAGGACAAAGGACAAAGGACAAAATAATGGGTTGTTTTTTTTATTTGGAGTGAGAGAGTTGAGAGATGTCTTTTATATCGATCAGCTAGAGCAATGGTCAGAAAAAAGCCATTTTTCCTATGAAATCTACTGTTCCCGTGAAGTTCCTCTATTACCGAAATATCACGAATGACGCATCACAGAGTACCTCACACCTCCCAATCTCTCAGAACTGAATAAAACAGGAGAAACAGAGTTTTATATATGTGGGAGCCCAGCAATGGTGACAGAAGTCCGCTCCATGCTCACTCTTTATGGTATTGCTCAGGAAAAAGTGTTTTTTGAGCAGTATTAGTTCTTTGAGGGCAATTGTGATAATACATAACTAACCTTGCCTTGTGCGTCTAAGAAACTTGCTCACTCAATGTACTCAGGAGGTGCTGCGTTGATAGCTTCCTTGAGAGATGTAAAATGTGGTGGATAATGACGACGAGCATCTTCATTTTCTATTTGTTCAGAAGTAGGAATATCAGACATAGATTTTAAATATTAAGAATTATATTAAATATTTTACTAATATGGTGTTTATTGTCAAATAACTTATAGACAGACAACGAGCGGCTCACGTTCCCAGACCTTGAGGACCATTTTCCCGAGATCTTTTGCGAGGAATTCACAGAAGTTTCTATGATTTTCTTCTGGTTTTTTGTTAGCAACAGCTTTTTTGACATAGTCTGTGATAGCAGCATGAGAAGCTGCGATTTCATCAGGGAAGAAGAGACCGCGAGACTCGATTGTTGCTTCTTTTACATTGACCACGAGCACACCTTCTTCACCGAGTTGGATACGTTCTTTGACAGAGCGACAACCGAGAGCTCCTATGCTCATACCATCGACACCGAGTGCTTCGAGTGGTATTTTTTTCTGAGAAAAAATAAGATCGTGTTTTTCATTCAATTCGACGATTGAACCATCTTCGAGCATAAGGACATTTTTTGGATCCCAACCCATTTTGATGGCTTCACGCTTGAGAGTGAGACGCATAGTGAGATCTCCGTGCACGGGGATGAGGTATTTTGGTTGGACGAGATTGAGCATGACGCGTTGTTCGGCCATACCACCATGACCACCTGAGTGGACCTCGAGTTCTTTGATAGTGATAATTTTTGCTCCAAATCGGTTGAGGCGATTCATCATCTCTGAAATAGCGAGTTCATTACCTGGGATAATCGAAGACGAGAGAACGATAGTATCTCGAGGCTTGATAGATATAGTCTGATGATCTCCACGAGAGATATTATTGAGACCTCCGAATTCTTCTCCTTGAGCACCAGTCGTGATGATGATTTGTTTGTTTTCCGGGACACTTTCGAGCGTTTTTTGATCGAGTTGTTTGACGGTACCTTCTTTGCATTTGAGATAGCCGAGTTCACGAGTTATAGCGACACAGTCGACCATGCTTCGTCCATTGATGAGGACGACGCGGCCGAGCTGTTCTGCTATCGTGACGACATCTTGGATACGACTGATGAGTGTCGAGAAGTTTCCGATGATGACACGTTCTGGTGCGTCTTGGATGATTTGTTTGAGCTCTCCTGATACTTTCGTTTCAGAAGTGGTCCATTCTTGTCTCGAAGAATTGGTTGTTTCCTGGAGAAGTATATCTATACCACGTGATGCAATGCGCGCATAGTTTGCGAGATTTGCAGGCTTATCGATGCGTGGGAAAAATTCGATTTTGTAATCTCCCATATGCATGATACGTGCGCTTGGAGTCTCGATATAGACACCACAACTATCAGGGATAGAGTGATTCACTCGGAAAAATTCGTATTTGAATACTCCGATATTTGCCATTTTTCCAGCGTCAGGATTGACGGTGAAAAATTGAACTTTGTTTTTGAGACCTGCTTCTTCGAA
>JAGOOR010000018.1 GCA_017992415.1 Candidatus Altimarinota bacterium | reverse complement strand
CTCACCGTTCTCGTGGAGATACAGATCTTGCGTTTGAGATGCTCAGTTCATATGCGAGCATTGTTAGCTTGATGAATTGTGCTGTAAATGAAAATGCTCGGGAACTACCTAATTACTCGGTTCGTAAACTTAGACAAACTAGAGTTCAGAAGGAAATTGATGAGAACGATGTATTTTGTGAAGATCTTTTAAACAATATTTCGGAAATACTTTTAGATATAGAAAAAATGCGAACTCAACTAGAGGAAGGGGTTCATGGGGAAGAAAATAGGTCAAAATTTGTAATTGATTTTCTCTATACCAAGGTGAGTCTGGAGGACATATATGCGTCTCTGAATACGCATTGATGTTTTGAGGATAAAAATAAACATGCAGAGATATTCAAATGTGTAGAAAAACTAAGGGAAGAATATGCATATATGGGAGATATAATTCACTGAATCATATATAACGGTTCTTCTCTCACTGCAAAGACTATGGTAAAAAAATTATTTTTTCTAACCTCTGCAATCCTGTTATCCGTCCTAGAGCCATAGTTTTTAGACATATAATTGATTCTTTTTAGGTTTAGGAAGAGGATAAAACATAGAAATCGCTTCAAATAGAGAAATTCTCGTATACATATTGTGTGCAATGTTCTCAAAAAAGCCCTCTGTAAGCCATTTCCCTGACCATTTTTCGTTTTTTCTCTGTCCCGGCTCTATTTGTGTGTTTTCCGCATAAATACGGCATTATTTTTTTATCATGAAATATTTCCAATATTCCGCAATAAGAGGGGAGCTTCATTTATGAAATAGACATGCTATACTACGTTTACAAATTGTTCTTGTGATTTTTGTAACATTGACTCCGTGATGGAGAGAGCCACAACGAGCTCTCACCGCATTCAAATAAAGATACACAGATTCAGAGAAGGCTTGCCTCTCTTTATCACTATCATATTTTCTTTTGATATCACTTGTTCGGGTGAGCGTATGGTACCTCAATTTCTGAGATACGATATGCTCATCTGCAATCGGGTGATACGATCGAAGCCGGGTGAAGATGCTTTCCATTACCAAAGCGAAGTCAAGACCTTGTTCCTAAGGTTTGTCGAGGTATGTCATTTCGTGAATGACGCATGTATTTCATGTCCAGCTCAAAAATAGATATTTTCATATCCACCGAGCTGTGGGGTGAAAACGCACAAGAGGACCTTTTCCCAGAGATTACCCAATTTCTGGGAATTTTTTTGCCCTCTTCACGAATAAATTCACACTTACCCGATTTCGAATATAATAAAAACTATGAACATACTCACTATACCAGCCAGAAATCGCTATACCGCACGGCATGATTGGCTCGAATCAAAACATCTCTTTTCTTTTGCAGATTATTATGATTCAGAAAATGTTCACTTTGGCATACTCCGGGTTTTTAACGATGACATCATAGCCGGGCATCAGTGATTTGATATGCATCCGCATAAGAATATGGAGATTATTACCCTCGCTCTCTCGGGTGAAATATCTCACGAGGATTCTCATGGCTGAAAGGCAACGGTTGGTCCAGGAGGAGTACAGGTTATGTCTGCTGGTTCGGGATTATTGCATAGTGAGAAGAATCAAGGGGATGAGGCAGTGCATCTCTATCAGATATGGATTATGCCAAGAAGAGATGGAATTGAGCCTCGTCATGATGAGCGGGATTTTTCTGACCTACCTCACAATAAGCTCGTACCAGTAGCATCGTGATTTGACCATGATACCCTCAAGATAGATGCGGATGCAGTTATTTATCGTGGCATTTTTGATACAGAAACTTCCTGGACACATATAGCACAAGAGGGAACTGATAATGTGTTTATCTATGTGACACGGGGGAGTCTCGAACTGAGCACAGGAGAAACGCTAGAGGCTGGTGATCAGGCGAGAATATCAGATGTAGAAAGTCTCGAACTCAATTTCTCTGCTGGTACTGATGTCGTCATCATAGATGTTGCCCAATAATATTGCAATCAGTTGAGGGGTTATATAATGTGACCACTTTAAAAGAATTCTTATGAAATGTATTATTTCCTGGTTCCTGATTATTGCTCTCATTATTGGTGTTATCTGGTTTTTCTGGTCGGA
The DNA here is from genome assembly GCA_017992415.1 of Candidatus Altimarinota bacterium. Classification (GTDB taxonomy): domain Bacteria; phylum Patescibacteriota; class Gracilibacteria; order BD1-5; family JAGOOR01; genus JAGOOR01. The sequence continues at coordinate 16,418 of JAGOOR010000018.1, read as the reverse complement.
GAGAGTCCATGCGCCCATCATCTTAGAAGTACCAACACAGGAAGGTGAGGTAAAATGAAAACTCTCAGCAGATATGGCAGCAGATCCATCACAAATGGTTGAAATGACCTCTCCACTCCCATCGCAACTCGTCACACCTCTCACTCTCACTGGTCGTGCACGCGGTCCGTGGTATTTTGAAGCATCATTTCCTATTGAGCTCCGAGATAGTAATAATGTTGTTATTGCGACTACAGTAGCGCAAGCACAATGAGACTGGATGACAGAAAACTGGGTTCCATTTACAGCGACTCTCACATTCCCTGCTCAACCAATCAGCTCAACAGGTACTCTCGTTCTCAAAAAGGATAACCCATCCGGAGAACCTCAGAATGACGCGAGTCTCGTTATCCCTGTGCAATTTTAGTACTTGTTGTGAGCTCTCCAACATCTTTTCGACTCCTACATTTCTCTTTATCCGGAGGAATCACTTCCACTCTTTTCTGACCAATTAAAGCACGAAGAGGAGGACATAACTTCTCGGAAAAATTTCCGAGGTCATGTCGTCGCAGATGGATGTATCATTGATCCAAAAAATAAAAAAATTCTCCTCATTCACCACAAGACATTGAAAAGATGGCTCAATCCAGGTGGACACATAGATGAAGGTGAAAATCATCCGGCAGATGCAGCTCGTCGCGAGGTACTCGAGGAAACAGGAGTGAGAGTGGATTGTGTTCTTGATGAAAACAGGGAGCCTCTATTGCTCCATATTGATTCACATAGTATCCCAGAAAATCCGAAAAAGTGAGAGCCAGAGCACTGGCACCATGCGATGACATTTCTCTTTCTCGCGGATTCTTCCCTCGCCCTTCCGCAGGGTGATGACGAATGAATCATTGATTGTCAGTGGTTTGATATTTCTGACGCTCTTCAGTATGAGAGAATGGAGGATATTCTCTCTAAATTACAACTCACATAGAAAATTTTGCAACTCATTTCCTCATAACTCGATTTGACTACATCTAGTGTCTGGATATAAATGCAGCACACAATATATTGTGTTTTCTCTTTCAATCCATCATACCGTGCATACATTTTTTGAACAGTTGTAAAAATGTGAGTGATATATGAAGATTTCATTTCCTAATCCTCTTTTCCTATGGCCGCTGAAAAAATGCTTATCTGTTCTATCTGAACTGATCCAAACAAAATGCTCCCCATCAAATACAAATGGGCACGACAGCACTACAAAAATGGTGTTGCAAATAACTGGACGCCAGAAGAAATCCCAATGCAAAAAGATGTAGAACAGTGGAAAGCAAGTGATGTTCTCACAGAAAATGAACGACATCTCATCATGTGGAATCTGGGATTTTTCTCAACAGCCGAGAGTCTCACAGCGAATAATATAGTCCTCGCGATGTACCGACATGTCACCAATCCAGAGTGTCGTCAGTACATGCTCCGCCAGGCGTATGAAGAAGCAATACATACTGATACATTCCTCTATTGTTGCGATTCACTCTCTCTCGATGTTGATGCGGTTTTTGATGCGTATGACAAGATTCCTTCCATTAAAGCAAAGGATGATTTCGTAGTAAACCTCACCAAAACTATTCTTGATCCCACATTTGAAATAAACACAACAGAAGATAAACAGGCTTTTCTTCTCGATGTCATCGGATTTAATATGATTATGGAGGGGATATTTTTCTACGCAGGATTTGCGATGATGCTCCAGCTCATGCGTAATAATAAAATGAAGGGAATAGGGGAACAGTTCCAATACATCCTCCGTGATGAATCTATCCATATTGAATATGGTCGCGATCTCATCAACGGTATAGTGGCAGAAAATCCTGAAGTATGGACAGAAGAATTCAAAACAAGAGTTATCGATCTCTTTAAACAGGCGACACAGTACGAGTTAAATTATGTCGATGACTGTCTCCCATTTGGTGTCCTCGGTCTCAACGGAGATTCAGTGAAACAGTATGTCCGTCATATCGTCGACCGTCGATGTGAGATGATTAATCTCCCCATTCTCTTTGGCGATGAAAATCCATTTCCATGGATGAGTGAGATCATGGACCTCCGCAAAGAGAAAAACTTTTTTGAAACAAAGGTGACAGAGTACCAGACAGCTGGGAATTTAGAGTGGTAGTTTTTTAGAGTATTTGATATAAAAAATCCCCAGAAATGGGGATTTTTTTATTGTGTTTGGACTATTTTATCTGAATTGAGGATATATCATGCTCTTTTGGAGACGGTAGAAGCAAGTTTTTCTGAAGGAGAAACAGCAATAGAGAAGAGCCAGGTGCACATACCAGAGAGTTCAGAGGGTATATTTTCCCCGTAATATCCTATTGCAAGACCCAGGGCTCATATGCACCTAATTTTTACCCGTTCCACCTCTGTAGCAGAGCCATTTTTTGGTAAAAGAGTATTGAGAATAGCGTGAATTGTTTTGAATGATCATTCAGGCGGCCCACCTAATCATGAACCGTGCATTTGTATACATCAGATTCCTTCACGACGAAGTTCACTTCCAATATTATCTCCTTCTTCGTGACGAAGAACATCAAGCATGTTTTGTTGTAATAATTCTAGCATAAAAAAACTCTCCTTTTTGGGAGAGTAAAGTTAAGTGATAATTTTTCGCACTTTCCTACCCCCCAATTTGGAGATGAATCTTCACGGAAATGGCAGAAGTTATGTGCATAGAAATATTCTAAACAAAAAAATATAATTACAAGCGTAAACCAAGAAGAATATGATCTATCATGGATATAGATGCGTTGGTATCCTCGGTACTCATAGTGAGGAGGAATTCCCGCAGAGCCTCGAGATCCATAGTTGTATCGAGAAATATATCAATAGTTCACATGGTACGGCTGAAAGTGCGTATGCGTAAGAGGAGCGGTTCATTATTCACTCGTATAATAGCAAATGATTGTATCTGACTGTAGGGAAACATATCTCCTTCGAGATTTATTCCTTCTCTAGATACTGTTACATGTGTGACAGGATGACTATTTACTTCATAGAGGAGATACACTCCCGTGAAGAGTATGACAACTATGCCCAGTAGATAGGCACTAAGGAGAAAACTCACGATAACCACAGTAATAACAATGGTCGCTGCAATGGCATACCATTTTTTTCCTCTTTCCAACCTGTTTTCAAATGCCCAGGAGAAATTTTCCATATATTTTAGAGGTTATCGATAAAGAAATTGATAATGAGCCAGCCAGTCCATGAAACCACAGCTCCTATAAGAGCGATTTTTATAGCTTCTTTTCCCTTGCTTTTCATCTTTTCATTTACCCCGCCGAGTACATACATGAGGGCACCTATGAGTATGACGCCGAGACTGATGTATCCGACAAAGGAGAGGAGATTATTTGTGATGGCCACGAGGACGCCGGGGACTTCACTAAAAGCAATATTTCCCTGACGAAGTCGACCATTATCTACGCCATTTCCATAATCATCCTGAAAAATTGACTGCTGAGCATGCACCCACGAGGTGCTGGTCACTATCCAGAGAAAAATAATACTGATTATTCGCATGAGAGAGAGATAAGGAGTTGATCTATGAGATATTTTGCAATGGTATTCGTGGTTTCGAGGAGTACTCGAGTTTCCTGTATCCGTCGCGCATGTCTCGTAGAGAGTGTACCACATTCTATAGCTTCTTGCAAGCCTCGAATCACCCATAATGCATTATCTCGACCAAACTTTGATTCCTTACTTGGTGCGAGCGTGAGAGCGAAGAGAGGCTCTACATCTCCAGAAACATATGCATCTATGGCATCTTGATGAGGATTTACACCTCATTGGATACTTCCAGGATCCATGATAATCATGCGTGATTGGAGTGTGGAGATGATTTTCTGGGGAGAATTACTTGTGACGAGGATGAGGAGCTGCTCAGGTACATCTTCGAAGAGGTGAAGAAGCGCATTTTCAGATTTCTGTTCACCAGAAGCGCCGAGAGCATCGATATTACGGAAAAGTGCCACGAGGAGATTTCAGGCTGGTTTTTGATAGAGTTTTTCTACATGTTCTTTTACTATTTTTACCTTGTAGTGCTCGGATCACCGGTGACTTCTATCGGAACAATCATAGTACATAAAATCCGTGATTCATCTGTTTTCTACTTCATCGAGGGAATTGATTTCTTCAGCAAACAAGAGGCTACAGATTTCCGTAGCAAGACCTTCAGATATGAGGAGAGGAGCACTTTGTCCTCACGATTTGAGAGTCTCAATTTTATCTAATATTTGTTGGGAAATCATGGGATATATCTATACTATATAAAATTCTTCTTTTTACCACATGAACCTCTCAGAACTCCGTGAAAAAACTATCGAATTTCTCACACCTATAATTATCATTTTACTTGTTTTATGAGGCTCTATAGCTCTCATAGGAAAGGCTTATTTTTGGGATATTTCTGAGCTTTCTCTTCAGTTTGCAGAGTGAAGTACACAACTGGTAAAGGTTGAAGTGCAGGCGCGAATCATCTATTTTGATGCAGATTTATTTGGTTTTTATTACCCGGTTCATATTACACTTCCTCGCACCTATGAGCAGAATTGTTCCGAGAAGTGTGTTTTTTCACGACTTCCACCAGGTGATGCTCTGATTACAGTACTTTCTGGACCATCTCCTCTCAGAACTCGTATCCTGATACTTCCAGACACTTCAGGAAGTCTCGATTTTCGTCCGCCGTTTGAGATACTTCCAGTCAGTGATACTGATGGGATACTCTATCAGACACTTTCAGAGACAGAGAAAAATCTACTCACAGGAACCATAGAAGTTAGTTCTCGTACTCAAGGATTTGTGTTATTGCGGCGGGGGAGGGAGAATAGTATCTATGATATTTCTTCTCAGCAATTGATTTTACTCCCATTTGAATCACGACTGGTACAGATAGCAAAAGGAGATGAAGAGGGGACATATCTCATATGGATGGATGGGGGCGTGATACTCTGGGATCGCTATGGTCGCAATCCTGTAAAAGATATCACAGAACTTACTTATGGGGGCTATGTTATGAGTTGGGCAGCAAATGAAACAACTATCACGCGTGAAAATGGAAAACAAATTATCTCAGGATATTGGTCTCCTCTTTTCTCGGGGGAAAAAATGTACATCACAGATTGACAAGAGGTGAGAGAAATTAAATAGAGCATTATGAAATAGAGAAAATGCCAAGCAGAAGTGCTAAGTATCACATGGAGACCTTGCTTTTGTACCAATTCCGATTATACTGTCCCCGTAATCAGTCGAAGAACGCAAGAATTTGGTACCCCAGATTCTTTTTTTTACCCGGAGTATTCCTATACTATTTTTGACTGATACTTTGTTTATAATTTATAATTCTCTAATTCAATATGTTAGACCTCAAAAAGATAGAAGCTGCGATCAATCATATCGCTGCAGAACGCGGCCTCCACAAGGAAGATCTCGTCGAAATAATTGAATCAGCTATCCGTACTGCCTACAAAAAAGACTACGGAAATAAAGATGATATCGTCAATGTTGTTCTCGATTTTGAATCAGGTGAAATCACCGTGACTCTCGAGAAAACAGTCGTCGATGAAGTCGTTGATCCAAATACTGAAATCAGCAAAGCTGAGCTCGGAGAGGATGCTGACGCATTTGACCTCGGTGATGTCATCGAGATAGATGTGAGTGATGTTCTCCGTGATAATGAACAGGTATTTGGTCGTATTGCTTCTCAGGCTGCTCGTCAGGTTATTATTCAGAAAATTGGCGAAACGGAGAAGGCAAAAGTCTATGAAATCTTCAAGGATAAAGAGGGTGAGATCGTGAATGTCCGTGTTGATATGGTAGAGAATGACCGTGTTTTCCTCGAATTCAATGGTTCTCAGATTCTCCTCCCACGAAGTGAACAGGTGAGTCGTGATAAATACACTGCAGGGATGCGTCTCCATGTCTTTGTTAAAAAAGTTCAGGATGAGGTACAGGGTGAAGCGAGAATTATCCTCTCACGAAAAGATGCCGGTCTCGTCGCAAAACTTTTCGAACTCTCCACCCCAGAACTCGAGGATGGTACTATTGAAATCGTCAAAATTGTTCGTGAGCCAGGCTTTAAAACAAAAATCATCGTTGCTTCTGAATTTGAAGAGGTCGATCCAGCTGGAGCACTCATCGGACCAAAGGGTATCCGTGTCAAAGCAGTCGTCGAAGAACTCTCAGGAGAAAAGGTCGATGTTATCAACTATACTGATAATGCACGCGAACTCGTCGCTCAAGCACTCAATCCTGCACAAATTCTCGATGTCCAATTCGATGAAGAGGGCGTAGCGCAGGTAACAGTACCAAAATCTGACGAAGTCCGAGCTATCGGTCGATCTGGATGAAATGTCCGTCTTGCTGAACAGCTCACAGGATATCGTATCCGTCTTATCGGTGTCGAGGAGGAGGGGGGAGCGGCTGAGTAGAGTACGGAAGTCAAAGTAAAAGGTACAAAGCAGGGGATTTTTCTCTTATAATTTATAATTAATCATTGATTCTATGGCTGACAAAAAATATATCGGAGGTTCTGCAAAAGCAGTCTCAACACAGTATGGTGAAATCCTCAACCTCTCACTCAAAATAGAGGATATGCAGGCTATTGCCAATGAAAAGGGGTATGTGAATATGACTGTCCTCAAACGAAAAGAACCAGGTCAATATGGTGATACTCACTATGTTGTAGAAAATGATTATCAGAAAAATCGTGAAGAAGGCGGAGGAGCTCCTGCAGGTCCTTCTACCAAGGCTGCTGATATTGATGTGCCGTTCTAAGAGTTAAATCCTTTACAGACTACATACTCTTCGAAGCTCCTATCTCGGCAAGCAACAGGCTTTATGGTCTGTATTTTCTTGAACATGTATTTTGCTTTGTGGAGGACTTGGCCGAGATCTCGTCCGACAAATATTTTCATCACGAGAGATCCTCCTGGTGTGAGGAATTTTTCTGCAATTTTGAGAACTTCTAGACAGAGCATAGCGCTGTGGTATTGGTCATCATCAGTCCTTCCAGTTGTTTTTGGGGCGACATCAGAAGTGATGAGTTGAAATCCGAGCTTATCTCGATCATTGATCCCCCATACCTGGTGGTCAGCTATTTTTCATTCGTCATTCGTCATTTTCTCTGCCTGAATCTCTGAGAGATAGTCTCTGATCTTTTCATGAGTTTCACTTGCCATCATATCTCCTACGAGGGTTGTGATGTGTTTCTGTGAGAATTTATCGACCTCTTGGAGATCGACACCGAGGATTCTCCCATTTTCACCTACTATCTGCGAGAGAACCTGGAGCCAGCTCCCAGGAGCACACCCGAGATCGAGCGCGAGGGTATCCGGGCGTATCAATGAAGTTTTTTCTTGTATTTGGAGGAGCTTATATGCACTGCGTGCTCGGTATCCAGCTGCTTTCGCACGATGAAACCAGACATCCTGTACTTGATATCCAGCTTTGTTTGCCACCCGAGGTGCAACGATTTTCTTTTTTTTCTTGAGCATGATAGTTGCATTATAGAGAAAATGATGAAAATAATAGTATGAAACACCTCCCACTTCAATATTCTGCACGGGGAATCATCACCGATCGTGAGGGAAATATACTTCTAGTCAAGCATGGTTCTCATAAGCCACACACACTTCCGGGTGGTCATGTGGAGGTAGGTGAGACATTTCAAGAAGCATTTATCCGCGAAGCTCGAGAAGAGCTGGATATAATTGTTGAGCTGGTAGGATTGGTGACAATCTATCAAGAACCTGGCATTCAGTCACTCCCAGCGCCAGTGAGGGTTCAGGTGATAGAGTATGAAAATGAGAGAGGTCCCCAGAGAAAGTATGAAGAATTTTTCCTCGCACACCATGTTTCAGGAAGTATTGCCATTGATTCACATGAGATTGCAGGATTTGGATGGTTTTCGCTGGACCAGATACGCGCTATGTCTGATACTGAGATTTACTCAAGTATCCAGGATATCGTACTCAGTACAGCTCTTTAATTTGACAAAAAATCCATCTGTCTAAAATAATATACATGCGTCAGAATAATTCACTTCTCCTCAACCTCCTTCTTTCCCCTTCGGGAGAGTAGTTTGTTGCGAAGAAATATTACGCACTTTCCACTCTCCCAATTCGGGAGAGTTTTTTTATTTTTTTATAATAATGTTATGAACAGAGACTTCGCTTGATTGCAAAACGATTGGGATATATCACAAACAGATTTTTCTTGAGTAAAAGTCAGAGTTATGGATACGACCTTGCGCGAATGAGCACAGTGACCTGGTACTGGTTTGACACACAAAAACAAGCTCCTTATCGCGGCTGCTTTATCTGAAGTATGAGCCGATGTTCTAGAAATCTGACACGCTTCTGCTCCGGCAGATACTCCTGAAAATTTACTACCTATTATACAGGAATTGAATTTCAATTGAGCCCCCGTTCTTCGTATGCTTTCACGGGGTATGGAAAAAGATATAGATTGGAGTGCTGAAGTTTTGAAAGATGTTGATGTAAGTAGGAAAGAGATACATATCTATATCCCTACTGACCCAAATATTAATCATCGCATGAAAGGTGATTCAGAGCAAGCACGCAAAGAAAATACACTAGTAGCTATTAGAAAAAATATCACTTATGCAAAAACTCAATGATTTCATAGTATACAATTTAGTCCTGAGGGCGGGCTGACAACGCCTGATTTTGATTTTCTATGCAAGAGCTGTATTGTTGCTATTGAATCAGGTGCAACTGTCCTAAATATTCCAGATACATTGTGACGCTTAGATCCTTTTGAAGCTAGTAAAAGATTCGCACTGTTAAGGCAAGTTCTTGAGCCAATTATGGTACAAAATGGTGTCATCTTTTCAGCCCATATGCACAATGATGATGGGATGGCAAATGCCAATACTCTTGGAGCCGTTATGGCTTCTGTTGGAAGCATGAAGAAAGACTGATTCCATACTCAAATAGAAACATCACTTTTATGATTCGGGGAGAGGAATGGCATAGCAAGTATAGCCACTTTAGCAACCAGGATTTGAGAAAAAAATGGTCATATTTGAGTTAAAATATGACCACTGCTCTACGCTGTCAGTCACGCAGCGATGCGAGTGACAGGTTATAATGCAAATGATCAATCATCTACTATAGGAGATACTATTTTTATGAACTCTGCTGGTGTCCATCATGCTGGTCAAGTTCAGGCAAAAAAAGCTGAATGATCTGCGGGCTGATATCTTAATACATGAAGGATTGCGGCGTTTGGTATTTCTCCAAAAGAAACTGTATTCTATCAAAGCGGCACTACTATTCTCGCGGATATTTTGAATAGAAATGGTATCAATATTGATAGAACAATTCCTACCTGAGCAGAAAAACTCACGAAGTTTATGCAAGAAATTAATGCTGAGCTCCTGAATGCTCAGTGATGGAAGGAATGGAATATAATGCGTGCATGGTATGAGCAGGAGTGAAACTTTTCATGGAATGAATCAAATGATTCACAAACTATAGGATTTTCTTTTTTGGGAAATGAATATACCATTCCTGCCAAAGAAGACAGTAGTCACAGACTGAGTTATATTGGAGGAATGATTGTTGGTATAAATGAATTTTTTGAGCAACAGAATATTCCATGGCGTATGTCGGAAGAAATGGGATATACAGTCCATGATAAGGAAACTTCTGCAGATGCTGCTAAGCAAATAGTAGCCCACTCGTCACTAGTCCAGAAAATTCTCTGAGACGGGAAATTGGAGGGCGATATAAAGTGACTAGGATTTTGTGAATTAAATATTGAATTAACTCATGTTTGAATATGAGAGAAAAAAATGATTTCATCTCGGGCAAGTGGTACAAATATGCAGTTGGCGACTATGCGGGCTATGATAGAATGAGCAGTGTTGCCTCTTTTGTCAGCAAATGCTAGTCAAAAATAGTTTTTCCCTACAATAGCCACATGAACTATCGAGACAACCTACAACTCCAGAAATTCGTCGCACTCTTTCTCGAGAAAAATAAACACATCAATCTCTCCGCTATCCGTGATGAAGAGGGGATGTGGGAGAAACACATCACCGATAGTCTTATTACTGTAGACCTACTGAAAGACTATCTAGGACAAAGGACAAAGGACAAAGGACAGCAAATGAAGGTTCTTGATCTCGGAACTGGAGGATGATTTCCTGGATTGCCTCTCGCGATTATGTTTCCAGAAGTACACTTTACTCTTCTGGATGCTACACGAAAAAAGATTGATTGTATCCGTGAATTTGTACTCTCACTTGAATTGCAAAATGTGATGCCACAGTGGGGGAGAGTAGAGGATATGCGAGCTGCGAATATGAAGGAAGAGAGAAAGCATAACAAAAATGGTATCATGTTTCTGGACTGAGCTCCGACGACGAGTGATCGCTATGACCTGATTGTCACCCGAGCGACTTCGTATATTGACGACCTCTTCACCTGGATAAAACCATTGCTCAAATCTGATGGTCGCGCATGGCTCTACAAGCAGGCATCCGAGGAGGAATGGGCTGATGGACAACAACTTGCACAAAATCGCGGTTTTACACTGAAGAAAATCCTCACCTATGAACTGGCAGGGAAAGAGCGGTGGATATTGGAGGTGAGGAAAGTTTAGTTATTACGACGATTTATTTCTGTTATAAGTTGTTCACCTAATAAATTAAGATCTTGAGTATACCTTTTTTGGTCATCCTGGACTAATAGGAGTGTAGTTGAATCTGCGAGAACATCACTCACTCTTTCCTGAAATGACTCAGTAATTTCTTCAGAGTTTCAAGATTCGGAAAATTTTCCTTCTGCATGTATTTTTCGGATTTCTACTATTTCCATGAGTAAGCCTCTTGCTGGACCATTTTCGTGTGCTGTGAAAATTTCCTGAAGAATCATAAGGTCTCATGCAGCTTTTGTGAGTGCTTCGCTTACGACTCATTTCATCTCATTGATTTCTTCATCACTGTAAAATCCTAGATGCTCCCTGATTTCATCTATATTAGTTATTCTACAGTCTGAATTTGTACGAATAGAGGGTGGGTTATGTTGTTGTGAGTCGAGGACCATAATTTAGAAAATTTTATGTAATATCTCTCTTTTCAAAGAGATGAAATGAGGAAAATTTATAGTTCATACTCGGAAATCTTGGTTTTGGAATCAATGGCTCTACATGCTCGAGATGATATCTCCTATATACTCAGTATTTCTGAAGTTTTGCAATAAATTCACTACCTCCTCCTCAATACATCATCTTATCTAATTGGTAATCAAATTGGAGTGCCACAATGGCTCAATTTTTAGCTTTTTCTAAAAAATCATTTGAGAGAAAACCGATATAAAGACTTGTTTCATCATCCTCATCATCAGAGTATAATCATGTACTATTAAATATAACTCCAGGATTTGGATGGAGTGCACAGATGATATCAAGTCCGTTCGGGAGATCGGGGAAATAATTATAGAATTCAAAACGGATTCCATTGTGCTCTTCTTGACTTCGTCCCTTGATTTCTAGAGCATCAAGTGCATGAATCGTGAGATTATCCACCTCTGCTTGCACACATCTCTTCAGTGCTGAGATTCCATAGTCTTCACGCCAGAAATCGAGTACATGGTGTTTTGTTCAGGATCAGTAATCGAGGAGATTCATTTAATTATTATAATATAATACTAAATTAGTCAAATAACGAAATAATTATCTCAATATTTTTTTCAGTATAGTTATATACCCGCCCGATCTTTCTCGGAAATTCTGGGTATCCTGGGGTTTCAGGAGTGCTTTCGTGATGAGTCGGAAGAGACAAGCTCGGAGAAGTATCTGTTCAGAATCTGGAGGAAGCAAGGAATAGGCTTCTTCTCCTCCATTTTCCCAGGCGATAGAGTCAGCGATGAGTATAGCTTCTGCGTATTCTCGTGGACGATAATCGAGAGAAAAATCTATCACTACTGGTGTGAGTGTTTCGTGAAAGAGGATATTTCAGCAGAGGTCACCATGAATAATCTGATTGGGGAGTGTGAGAGGAGTGACAAACCCGAAAAATTCCTCAATAGTTGCGTATATCTCTGGATGAATATCACTTGGTAATTCTCGTTCTCACCACACTATTTCGTGTGCTTGCGACCAGGGAGAGTCACTCGGTTTCCAATTTTCAGGTTTCTGAATAGTTCCGAGTAAAGAATGGAGTTCTCGAGCGACAGCGTATTTCTCTGTAATTCTGCCGGTGACTTCTTCACCAAGCTCAAAACAAGTACATCACCAACCTCTGTAAGTGAAGTTTCCATCTTTGGTTTTGTGATGATAGGAGACTCGGAAGTTTTTTGGCCGCAATTGGTTCACTATGACAGAGATTCATTCATACGATTCTTCATGAGGCTTGAGCACGAAGTCGCCCACTCGCCACGAATTACCTTGTCCACCTACGAGAGGTGTAGCAGTATGGGGGAGTCAGAAAGCATCGAGGACATCGAGAGGTATCATCTTTTAGCGATGAAAGAATTTTTTTATCATTCTCGTAATCTGGAGTACTTTGAGTAAAAGCGGTCTATAAACAACCACTACTTCACTTGGTAGGTGTACTTTCTCAGGATTAAATCGGAGTTTGAATTCAGTCACTCACGCAAGTTTCCCCGTGCCATCTTCGGAAATTCCGAGGAAATCATAGGTCGAGCAATCTCTCTGCATCCCTTCACGAATAGCATCCCACTGGAGGAGGTAGGTTGCCATATCGCGACGGATATCACGGTCACTTGAAGATGCACCATAATAATAAATTGCCTGACCATTCCAATAGACGAAAATGCCAGCCGCATGTAGTATTCCATTTTTTTCTGCTACCAAGAGGCCTCCTGCATTGTGGGCTTCGAGGGTTTCGATGAAGTGTTGGTAATAGGAGAGGGAGTTTCATGAGAATCAGTCACGCTCGGTTGTTTCTTCTAGTAAATCAAAAAAAGCTTCGAGATAAGTTATATTTTTTCATTTTGCATTTTTCATTTTGCATTTTGCATTTGATAGTGCCCATTTAGTTGTAATACCTCGCTTTTGGGCTAGTCGGATATTGTATCGTCCTTTTTCTGCAAAGCTCGCCAAGAGCTTCTCTTCGTCCGTTTTTAGGTCCAGAATAGCCGTCACAGGCTCGATAAAACGCCGAAAAGGAGCCTTATTTTGTCCTTTGTCCTTTGTCCTTTGTCCTTGCTTCAGCGGTTCTATTTGCAGAAAGAGATCATTATCCTTGCGAATTTCAGCCTTGATATACTCTAGGAGACCTTCATTTATAGATTTTCCGTCGACTCCAAGAGCATAGAGTCCAGTATATTTGCCGATGAGACTTCTTCTCTCTAGCAAAATTTCCATCGATTCACCAGAACAGACGATGATATCACGCGCTTGGTGAGTTTTCCCCAGAATATTAGCCCAAAGAGGGGACTGCCAGAAGCTTTTATTGAGTCACTTTTCGCCTTTAGGAAAGCCATCCCTGTCATCTATTTTGATATATTTATAATTATAACTTGACATAATGTAAAATATAATTCATAATATGTGTGTAAAGTTTTTATCTTTCTCTTATGACACTCACTTCATTGCACACACCTTACACACTTCAAGTACGAAAGCAATACCGAGACACAGTCGAGATTATTATAGCAGGGGAGCTCGACGAGACAAATGCTGATGAAGCATTTGAGAACCTCAGTCACGAGATGGAAAAGAAAAAAGAATATGAGCACATCAATTGTGACTTCTCAAAGCTCTCTTATACCAACTCTACTACTTTAGCCTACCTCACAGAATTTATCGCCCGGACTCATAGAAAAGGGAAAACCATTAGCTTTAAAAAAGTACACCCAAAGACTCAATATATATTTGATATGATAGGACTTTCCAAGGTAGCTGACTAAAAATAGTAGATTATTTTGTGATAAAAAGTGCCCAGCGGGCACTTTTTATAAATTTATAACATTTAATGGAAATTGTAATATAAAAATAGAGAGTACAATCTATTATAAAAAATAATATAGAGTATGAAGTGAAACAATTTTTTTAAAGATAATAGATCACCAATAGGGACGGAAGTGGTTGATATATTTGCAAGAGAGTATATAAATATTTTTAGAGTATGAGAAATTCATAGACTTGCTAAACAGGTCAGAAAGAATTTGGCTCAAATCAAAATAAAACCTCTTTGCCCTGAAATAATTGATGAATTAGTGGTTCTCGCTCAGGGTGATGTGGAAAAGGCTTTTGAGAGCGATCCTGCTGTGAGAGAAAAGAGTACAGTTATAAGCCAATATCCAGGATTTCTCGCGATTACCCTACAGCGATTTGCTCATAAACTAAAAAATAATGATGCCCCAGAAGGTTTCACCCGAGGATTGACAGAGTGGGCACGGAGGCAGACTGGTATTGAACTTCATCCAGGCACACAGATTGGTCAGAGATTTTTTATAGATCATGGCACTGGAACTGTTGTCGGTGAAACAGCAGAAATAGGGGACGATTGTACTCTCTTTCACGGAGTTACCCTCGGCAACAAACAGATCCCAGATAAAACTCAACAAAATCATAAGAGGCATCCAACTCTTGAAAATGGCGTAACAGTTTGTATAGGCGCTAAAGTACTCGGTGGTGACACAATTATTTGAGAGGGGAGCACGATAGGAGCTGGAATAATCGTTACCAAGAGTCTCCCTCCGGGGACTCGTATGTTTTTTGGAAAAGAGGGACAGATTATTACGAAAAATTCTTGATCTTAAGTACGAATTGTACTGAGATATTTTCTTCTCTCTTCTTCGTCCATTTTTTCTATCGCATAGCGGAGCATAGTTCTGGGCATTTCGCTCGCATATTGATTGAGGAAGCCTCGTAATTTATCCAGAGAACAGCGTTTCCCAACTTCACGGAGCATCCAGCCTACCGCCTTATGAATCAAGTCATGCTGATGTGTAAGCATTCTCTCAGCGATGTGGATTGTGAGTTTCCCATTTCACTGCTTTATCTGGTAAAAAGAAGCGAGGACAATGATGCGGTTAATCCAGAGGTCTGAACTCGCGATACATTGTGTGATAAAATCGACTCGTTCCTCGTGCGACAGGGAATTCTGGATAAAAGGTCCGATAATATGTTCACTAGATACATCAACGAGGTCCCAGTTATTAATTCCCGAAACATGTTGCATATAAAATCTCGCAATTTCTGCGATTGGATATACTTTTTTCTGTCCGAAATATACGAGCACCAGACACCCAGCTAATCGAATCTCATGATGTTTATCTCATAAAAGCATATCAACATCATCGAGTGTGAGATTGGGTGCGTATTTTTTCACAAGCTGACGCGTCTGGGGTACTGTAAGCCCGAGAAATATATCTCATTCACCATATTCTCATTCACCTGTCTTGAAAAATCTCTGAGAGACTTTTGCTCGTGCAGGATTAGCGAGAGAATGGATTTCGGAAATAAAAACTTTAACTGACATTACATAGAGCCTTTAATGTCATCCTCTAAAGATCTCCTTTGCTTGATTGTTAAACTATCTTCAATTTCTTTGCCTATTTTTTTAAGATCCTTATCTGCGACTCAGAGTTTCTTTAGTATACTTATTAATTTAACCTCATTTCAAAGTTGAAAAACACGGATTATTTTTCTTATATAGTCCATTCTCACTTCAGACTGAATTAGGTTTATAATAAAAAAATAGAATAAAAACAACCTTATTTCAAAAAAGGATAACAATATAAAACCAATAAGTAATACCAGCCAGTTATTAGTAAGTATCTTAATGATTTTCATATTTATTGTTATTAGTAAGTATTATCTCTTATACTGCTTTAATTCACTCTTTGCCTTTTCGATTTGTCGGAGGGTTACTTCTTTTTTCTCTTGCGTGAGACGGATGACATTTTCAGGAGCTTTATTGACGAAGGTTGGATCCATGAGTTTGACCTCGAGGATGCGGACATAGTCTTCTTTTTCTGTGATGAGTCTCTCGAGACGCTCGATATCATCATCGTGATTACAAGAACTCGTATCGACGAACACCTCTACTTCTCCTGCCATACCATAGGTGTATTTCTCACGAGAGAGGTCTTCTTTTGTGAGAGTGAATTCGACCTCACTTGCTTTACCGAGACCAGCGATGAGAGCAATATTTCGTTCGAGTGTTGCTCGATCACGAGGATTGGCATAGATGACGACACCGACTGATTCACCAGGCTTGATTTTTCTCTCTCCACGGATAGTACGGATAGTTTTGATAACTTCAAAGACTGCCCGTATGAGTTCCTCACTTTCTTCATCGAGGTCAAATGGGCATTCTGGCCATTCAGCGTCGATAAGAGTACTTTTCGGTGCGATAATTCCATTGAGCGCTTCCGTCACAAATG
>JAGOOR010000043.1 GCA_017992415.1 Candidatus Altimarinota bacterium | reverse complement strand
AGGATTTTATTTACCTTATACCACCCAAGAATTATCCATGATCCTATAATCAAGAGAAAAAGCCCCACTAGGAAACCCAGAATCGCAGGGTTAAAAAGTATAGCAACACCAAGTATGAGACAAATAATTCAAAACGAGAGCATAGTATTTTATTATAAAAAAAGTATAGGGAAGTTTTCGTGGAAACAAGAAAAATCCCAGACAAGCTGGGATTATTGAGAATTTTTTAGAGAACTATGAGAGCTCATCAGATAACTCTCGGTAACGAGAACAAACAATAGCCTGCTCGCGAACCTTACGTTTTGTAGGGTCTTTTCTATTGTAACGAGTCGCTCGGAGATTAGTGATGAGACGAGAACCGTAGAGGAGTTTTTTGAATCTCACAAGCATTTTGTCGCTTGATTCACCTTCCTTCTTTGTAGCGTAAAAACGAGCCATATAAGCTGATATACTGATAAATAAGTACCTGAATTGTATAGATTATTTTCTCTTGTCAAAAAAATCATCATCCTGCATCAAAAATTCAGGAACATGAAGGCGAATTCTCGCTATCAGACGATCAAGGATTGAATCATTATTATCTGATATTTCTATACTAACACTCAGATGTGTCGTACCATCTTCACGGGCGATGAGATCGAGATCAATAATATTTATACCCATTTCATAGATGATACGTGTAACCCGCGAGAGGAGACCGGGAACATCGTGAAATAAGAGAGCAAAAGAAACAACTCTTCACTTCTCCCCTGTTTGCCAATATGCTGAGAGGAGTCTATCAGGATTGACGCGAGAGAGAGAACCACAGTCACTACGATGGATCATACATCTTCCACCTGTACGCAAAACAGCAATAATATTGTCAGGGAAATGTGCACGGCAACACTGGGCAAGAGTATGAGGTATATTTTTTTCACCACCCACTATAACAGCTGTAGGGGTAAGAGTTGTATGTACTTTTTCTGTTTTTTTAACCTTCTCTCGACGAGGAAGAAAACTTGATGCCTTGCGTATTCATTGACCAATTTGGTAATAAAATTCTTCCTGTTTTTTTGCATCCAAAACACTCCCATAATATTGGGAAAAATTTCAGAGATTATCCTGTAATTTAATGCCAAAATTTTCAAAAGTTTCAAAGAGATTTTTCTTTCATTTTTCCACGATTTTAGCTCGATCTCATGAGAGCCTCTTCACCTCTATCCCTATTTGTGATTTAGCTTTTGAAGAAACGACAAAGTCGAGCCACTGAGGAGTAGGATGAGCCTGAGTGCTTGTGATAATCTCGACAACATCGCCATCATGCAGCAATGCGTCCAGAGTACTGATTTTACCATTTATACGAGCACCCACAGTGTGATATCCGACATCAGAATGGACAGCATAAGCAAAATCAACAGGAGTAGCACGATGTGAAAGCTCAAATACATCACCTTTCGGGGAAAAAACAAAAATAGTTGGGAGTGTGATTTTCTGACCCAAGAGAGACCCTTGCTCGATAAGTGTATCCATCGTCATCTGAACCAAGTCCTCATAGCCATCATTTTTTTGCATACCATCTCAGTGGATTTTGTAGAGTATGTGTGCTGCTGTTCCATGTTCCGCATATTGGTCCATATCTCGAGTACGAATCTGTATCTCTATAGGCTGTTTATACCCCTCGAATCAGAGCACAGTAGTATGGAGACTCTGATAACCATTTGCTTTTGGAACAGCTATATAGTCCTTGAATCGCTCAGAGAGAGGAGTGAAATTCCCATGAATAATACCCAAAATCGCATAACAATCAGAGATGTTATCAACGATAATTCGGAGAGCAAAAACATCATAAATATGACGAATACTCTTCACATCATACTGCCTGAGCTTACGGTAAATAGAATAGGGTTTTTTTACTCTATAACTGACGGATTCTCGATATTTTTCAGGAATAATTTCTCGTATTTTCCCGACAGACTGTGTGAGGAATTGTTCTTGCTCGAGAGTGTAGTTTGCCAATTCCCCTGTTACCTGGAGATATCCATCCAGATCGAGTTCACGGAGAGACAGGGTTTCCATTTTTTCCTTAAATGCATACAGGCCCAGGCGTGCAGCTATAGGGGCATAAATAGAGAGAGATTCGTCAGCAATTCTTCGTGCTTTGAGTGGATCGGCATGGTATTGAAGAGTACGGAGATTATCGATACGATCGGCGAATTTGACGAAAATACTTCGGACATCTTGGGCCATCGCCAAGAGTGTGCGCTGAAGTCGCTCTATGGTCTGAGCATTACCTCTATATTTTACAAGTCCGACCTTATCGAGGGCATCTACGATTTTCCGTACATCAGATCAGAATAATTTTTCTATTTCACCGAGAGTACCATTCCCATCAGAAATAGTGTCATGGAGAAGTGATGCTACAATAGTCGTAATATCAGGCTCGATAATCATCAGTTCTTGAGTGACAGATACAGGATGAGAGATATATGGCTCTCCTGATTTTCTGAAGTTTTTTTCATGTGCTTTTCGAGCATATTCGTACGCCTGTTGAATGGGAGCACTGTCCTCCTTGCCATATTTTTCATATTGCTGAATTATACCTCTCATAACTTCATCTGTATCAATTTTTTTCATGTATTCAAAGTATAGATATCTCTCATTTTTTTCAAAGTAAAGAAGAAGAAATAATCAGAAAGTCAATTATTTGCAATGGGAAGAAAAATACGGTACTATAGAGAGGATATCACAAAATTATGGCTAATACACCCGCCACAACACCCTCCGTACAACCAACTGGTGCCCCAGAAATAGAGAGCATAAAGGCTCTTCAAGATAAAAAGGCAGACATCCTCGTATATCTCAAAAATATACCAAATCTGAACGATGAAGAAAAGCAAAAACTCGAAGACCAATACACACAAGCCCTCGATCAGTTAAATGGAAAAACAGAAGATGAAAAAGATCGTGTCTTAACAGGTATTACAGAAGATATATCAAAACTCAGAGGCACTATCGAAAATGAAAAACAAGACACAAATGAAGAACAGGATGAGCTAGAGACAGATGAGACGACTGTTGTCACAGAACAAAAACTCGTAGAAAGTGAAATACGGGGACGGCTCGACGAATTCAAGGCAAGTATAGAAGCAAAACTCGCTAACACAGAAGCGCAACCATCAACACCTACAGAACCAGAAGAAGTACCAGAATGAGTACAAACTGATATAGCTACTGCACAGGAATTCTTCGCAAACAAAGGTGTCAAACTAGACACTTCGGAGCCTGTAAAATGAAATTGGCTTCAAAATATTTTTAATAAAATACTGCTCAGTTGGTACGGAATGCTGGAAGGATGGGGTGTAGATGTTCGTAATCTCAAAGCAAAAGCAGAAGGGTATAAAAACTATGAAAGTAAGCAAAAGGTAGAAGAAACATTTAAGGTACTTTCCCAATATATGGGAGATTCTCTCTGAGAAATTACCAATATTGCTGACAAAGAAGCTCTCGTTACTAAAATAGAATGACTCGGACTTCCCCTCGTAGCAGGATGAAATATCCTCGCGAGTCCTATGATGAAGTTTATATTTACAGGCGATGAAGAAGCACTCAAAGACTTACCTGATGATTTTGATTCAAAAATACTTCATGCTCTTCGTGGTAAATATCTGACACTCGGAGATACTCCACAAACTACAGCGAGTCTCAATGTATTAGAAAAAATTAACCTCGTATTTACACTAGAAGCAGGTAAAGAACAAGACTATATAGAACGGTATAAATATGATAAGGAAAAAAGAGAAAATAATAATCAAGTTCCATCTGAAGATGCCCCAGCAATCGAACCAGCAACTGAAGAAGCTGCTCCAGAAATAACCACTCCCCTCTCAGAAGTACTCGCACGATATGATGGAAAAGCATACACAGAAGAAAACGAGACAACGAGCAATGAAACAATTTTCACCTTTGAACAAGATGATACATTCCTCGCTATCAAGCGATGAGGAAAGAGAGAGATTGCCAATGTAAATCCAAACGGGACTCTCACCTATAGAAATATTACAGGAACACCGGAGATGATTATTCAGCTCGCACGACTGGATATGTATGTATATAGTTTGCCGGGTGAATTAAAATTCAAAGACGAAATCTCACAAGATACAATCAAGAAAAACTCATATTCTATGAGCACTATACCAGAATATCTCGTTGGTTGGGACTGGCAACAACTCTATAATTTCCTCCTCAGAGATGATGCCAGGCAGATAGCTCCAGCAGAAGCGGCAGAGATGTCAGGAGAAAAGCCACAAAGTGTTACTCAAAAAGACCTGGATATTCTTATGAAGAGAACTGATGTCAGAGAGGACAAAAATGATGGGAAATTCAGAGGTGCACTCGAAGAAGATGGATCAATCACAATTATCCGTACAACAGCAAACGAAGAGAAATCATTCAACGAAAGTATTTTCCCAAATGCTGATGGTACCTACATGATAGGAAATGTCAGATTCCCAAATATTACAGACGCAGTCAAGGCAGCAAATATGCGAAACTGGGTACGATGGCACGATGACCAAGGTCACGAACTTCATGCTGAAGATAGTTCTATACAGGTAGACGACGGAACCTTCAACGATACAGACCTTATAAAAGACTGAAAAATACCAGAATTTCTCATACATGGAGTCCTGCCAGACACTGGGAATCCGCTGACATCTTTCACTGATGTCTACGACTTCCTCAAGGGTGCTGTCATAGAAGATGGAATCTATGGGAAAAATACAACTCGTGCAAAGTGGGAAGAATATAAATAGATTAAATAATATATTTGTCAACACCCTTCCCATCTGCAAAACAGATGGGATT
>JAGOOR010000042.1 GCA_017992415.1 Candidatus Altimarinota bacterium | reverse complement strand
CGTGCGAGCTTATAGAGAGGAGGTTGTGCGATATAGAGATATCCGATATCGATAAGCGGACGCATGAATCGATAAAAGAATGTGAGGAGGAGTGTACGAATATGAGCACCATCGACATCGGCATCCGTCATGATAACGATGCGGTGATAGCGAGCTTTTGCGAGATCAAATGTATCAGATATTCCACACCCAATGGCGGTGATGAGGTTTTTGATTTGTTCGTTGAGAAATATTTTATCAATACGGGCCTGTTCTGTGTTGAGGATTTTACCTCGGAGTGGGAGGATAGCCTGTATATCACGATTTCGTCCTTGTTTTGCCGAACCACCCGCTGAATCTCCCTCGACGATATAGAGTTCAGATTTTGATGGGTCTTTGCTGGCACAGTCAGCGAGTTTACCTGGAAGGGTCAATCCTTCTAGTGCCCCTTTACGGATAATAGTTTCTCGAGCAGATCGGGCTGCCATACGAGCACGAGATGCGAGGAGACATTTATCAATGATAGCCTTGGCTGTTTTTGGTTGCTCTGCGAGGAAGTCTCAGAGTGTTTCTGCGACAGATTTATCGGTGATACCTCGGACCTCTGAGTTTCAGAGTTTGTCCTTAGTCTGACCTTCGAACTGTGGTTCTGGAACCTTGACTGATATGATAGCTGTGAGACCTTCTGCGACATCTTCATTCGTGAGGTTTGAATCCTTGTCTGTGAGGAAATTTTTCTCACGAGCGTATTTATTTACTGTACGGGTCAGGGCTGTTCGGAAACCTGTCATATGCGTCCCCCCACCTGGTGTGATAACATTGTTCACGAAACTCGTGAGATGCTCCGAATAATCATCTTTTCGATATTGGAGAGCAACCTCAACAGAAACATGATCAACCATATTATCAGTACAAAATATGTCTCAGAGTGATTCATGATGACGATTGAGATAGGTGATGTAGGACTTGAGTCCTCATTCAAAATAATATCGTATACGATCTTGTTTTCCGCTTCGCTCATCTATCGCTGTGAGTGTGATACCTCGAGTGAGATAGGCTCGCTCACGGAAATCTTTTTTGACATAACTAAAATCAAACACAATATCCTCAAAGATATCAGCATCTGGCCAGAACTGTATGCGTGTACCATTGACATGATCTGTGGCTCCTACTTTTTCTATAGGTGCTACTGGCTTACCGCGTTCATACGCTTGGAAATATTCAAATCCGTCTTTCCAAACTGTTGCCTCTGTACGAGACGAGAGTGCGTTGACGACAGATGCTCCGACGCCATGGAGACCTCCTGAGACTTTGTATCCAGAATTATCACCACCAAATTTACCTCCGGCATGGAGAACGGTCATGACTGTCTCCAGAGCAGAAAGCCCTGTTTTCTCATGAACATCCACAGGAATACCTCGACCATTATCCTCGACGAGACAGCTTCCATCCTCTGTGAGACGGAGTGTGATATGCGTACAGTGACCCGCGAGAGCTTCATCGATAGAATTATCGACTATCTCCTTGATACAGTGATCACGACCTCTTGCATCGGTAGAACCGATGTACATACCTGGTCGTTTACGAACTGCTTCGAGCCCTTCGAGAACTTGAATTTGATTTGCTCAATACTGAGCTTCTTCTTTTTTTGCCATAGTTTATAAGGAGTTTATTGGGCGAGGCTATCGATGTAGATGATTTCCTGCTTGTAGAGATATTTGATAATGTTACTGACGACATAGAAGAGTTCACCGCGTGTGATCTTGTCATCACCAGTCGTCACTCACTCCTGGAGTATACCCAGTTTTTCAGAAGTTTCCATCACAACTTCTTGCCACGGTCGGGAACCGTCTGTTTTTGGCATGAGTTTGACGCCGGAGAGGACCATGGCGATGGCTTCTGCGCGAGTGATATCCTGTTCTGGGCGGAAGTGATGATTATTTTTCGTGATGATGCCGTGTTTCGCAGCAATTTCTACTGAACGACAAACCCATGAATTGGGTCTATTCTGGCCTACATCGAGAAATACATTTTCACAAGTATAGGGATCTGGGAGAACTATCGTCTCTATATTTCGAAAATTTCCAGCAGTGAGGCGGAGAGCTATCCCTACAACTTCTTGGCGAAGTACCCGATCAGTGAGGGCATAATTCTCAATAGGTCGCTGTCTGACGATGACATGTTTGTCTGCGAGATATTCAGCATAATTGAGGTGTACAAGCGCGTAAACCGATCCAGAAAAAGCGAGGAGAGTCAGTACGAGAAGGGAGATTTTTTTCATAATTTATGTGATTTTTGTGACAAACGAAGTATAGGGAATATCGGCTCTTTTCAAGATTCACGAGTTGCTTTTGTGAGCACGATGGTCTGGTCTAGATTATCTACCGAGGACTCTTGCAAAGATGGAAAAGCTATGATATACTAACACTATGCAAGTATTTCTCATGCTTCTCTTCTGGGCTCTCCTTCTCTGGCCGATTCTCTCCTGGTTCACTCTCTACATTTCAGGATGGAAAAAGTGGCAGAAGCTTTTTCGTCGAGATGTTATGAATGATACTGATGTCGCTTCTGCTGTAGGTCTCAAGAAATTCTGAAGCTACAATCGCTGCGTCCGAGTCGGTATTGAGGATTACGGAATAGCATTTAAGCCAACTCATTGGCTCCCCTTTCATAAATCTTTTTGTATTCCCTGGGTACAGGTATTGAGCTATAGTTTTACTCCCCGTAAGCAATCAAGCCTCTGTCTACTCGTAACTCCTCAGGGCACAATACGCATCGTAGGAGATGTAGCCGAGATAGTCGCTCGTGGATGTAGTCATCATTTTGTTGAGCAACAATTTTAGAGACTTTTTTTCTGTTTAAAATCACTTCAGAGAATTTCTTGAGCGATTTTATGCTATATATAAAGTATAAAAATATCATAATTAGCACCTAGACACTTTTGGTGCTAAAAAAGTTTGCATTGGAAAAAAAGTTTGATATAATGGGTGTGTAAATACATTTTAACCCCTTATTTTATGTGAAAAATTATTGGTATAGATCTCGGGACCACGAATTCTGCTCTTGCCTTCATGGAAGGTGGAGAAGCAAAAATCATCCCAAATGCAGAAGGTAATCGTACGACTCCTTCGGTTGTCGCGAACAAGAAAGGTGAAATCATTGTCGGTACTCCGGCGAAGCGCCAGGCTGTGACAAATCCTAAGGAAACAATTTTCTCAGCGAAACGATTTATCGGTCGTAAAAAGAGTGAAGTTGATTCGGAAATCGCCAACGTCCCCTATGAGGTGACAGCTGGTCCTGGCGGAGAATCACTCATTACATTTAATGGTAAAAGTGCTCGTCCAGAAGAGATATCAGCGCATGTTCTCATGAAGCTCAAAGAAGACGCTGAGAAATATCTCGGAGAAAAAGTCACAGAAGCTGTTATCACAGTTCCTGCTTACTTCAATGATGATCAGAGACAGGCTACTATCAATGCTGGTAAAATCGCAGGTCTCGATGTAAAGAGAATCGTGAATGAACCAACTGCTGCAGCTCTCGCATATGGTCTCTCAAAGAAAAAAGATGAGAAAGTAGCGGTCTACGACTTCGGTGGTGGTACATTTGATATCTCTATTCTCGAAATCGGAAGTGAGGGAACATTTGAAGTGCTCGCAACCAACGGTGATACACATCTCGGTGGTGACGACTTTGATCAGAAAATATTTGAGTATATCCTCGCTGAATTCCAGAAGGACCAAGGCATCGATCTCAAGAAAGACCCAATGGCAGTCCAGAGAGTCCGTGATGAAGCCGAAAAAGCAAAGAAAGAGCTCTCTACAGCAACAGAAACTGAGATAAATCTCCCCTACATCACTATGGATGATAGCGGACCGAAAAATCTCCTCGTCAAAATCACGCGTGCGAAGTTCGAAGAGCTCGTCGCTGATCTCGTCGAGAGAAGTATCGAGCCATGTCGAAAAGTTCTCGCTGATGCAGGACTTCAGGCAAATCAAATTGATGAAATCATCCTCGTCGGTGGCTCGACTCGTGTCCCTATGGTTCTCGCAAAGGTAGAACAATTCTTCGGAAAGAAACCAAATTCGAGCGTTAATCCTGACGAAGCAGTCGCTATTGGTGCTGCTATCCAGGCAGGTATCCTCTCTGGTGATGTCCGTGATGTCCTCCTCCTCGATGTCGCTCCACTCTCTCTCGGTATTGAAACACTCGGTGGTGTCATGACTCGCATGATCGAACGAAACACGACAGTCCCTACCAGTAAATCTCAGGTCTACTCAACGGCGCAGGATAATCAGCCAAGTGTAGAAATTCATGTCCTCCAGGGTGAGCGAGAAATGGCTCAGGATAACAAATCTCTCGGACGATTTATCCTCGAAGGAATTGTCCCCGCGCCTCGCGGCGTCCCTCAAGTGGAGGTGACTTTTGACATCAATGCATCTGGTATCCTCTCTGTCTCTGCGAAGGATAAAGGCACTGGTAAAGAACAGAAAATCACTATCCAGAATAGCGGCGGTATGAGCAAAGAAGAAGTCGAAAATCTCGTCAAAGAAGCTGAAGCGAATCGTCACTCAGACAGCGAGAAGAAAGCACTCGTAGAAGCTCGCAATATGGCAGATTCTCTCGTCCATCAAGGAGAAAAAACGCTCAAAGATAATGCCGAGAAAATCCCTGAGGAAGACAAAAAGACTGCAGAAGAAAAAATCGCTGCTCTCAAAACTGTGCTCGAAAATCCAGAAGCGACAAAAGCACAAATCGAAGAAGCAAGTACTCCACTCTCTGAGATTATGATGAAAATCGGTCAAGCTATCTACGCATCTGCGGAAGCTCCAGCTGATGATGGAGTCAATGTGAAAGAAAATGTGAACGATGAAGG
>JAGOOR010000017.1 GCA_017992415.1 Candidatus Altimarinota bacterium | reverse complement strand
TGAGACTCCTTCTATTTTAGAAAAAGTACGCTCAATAATATTGGCACATGAGGCACAATGCATCCCAGAAATATCGTAGGTTTTTGTTGTATTCATATTATTTTAAGCTAAGAAATATCCATCCGCCAAAGCGGGTGGAGAAATAGAGCTACTTACCGCAACCGATGCAAGAACAATTCCCACATGCGCAAGTACCAGTAGCCTGACAAGAACAATTAACCATAGTAAAAACTGGTAAGAAAATAAACGCCTTTTTGTATATACCTATACCTCAGGTATAGGTTATACTATTGAGTATGAAATAAATAGCAAGCTGATGTACTCTTGACTATGCTCCTCTTAGTTTGTAGCCAGCGTCTGCGAGTTTTTGTACTGCGGACTCCTGTACCTTCCCAGCTTCTTCGTCAGTGATGGTGGCAGCATTATTACGAATCAAAAATGAGACAACAACAGATTTTTTATCAGCTCCTATATGTGACTCATCACGATAAATCTCTGATACTCCGATATCTGATATCCAATCGTGAGACGCTCCGACGATGGCGGTGACGACAGCAACGGGAGTTGATTCAGGTACGATAATGTTGAGCTCTCTACGAGTCCCTGGAAATTCTACAATAGGCGTGAATTTGATAGTTCTGTGGAGTTCCGGCATTTTCACTATTTCAAATGCGTAGACATCAATCTCATCAATATCAAATATTGGGAGAAGTGTTGGTCGCACGAGTCCGAAACGAATTGTGACATCGCCAGAATCATCCACTATCTCTCCATATGCCTGTGGTGCAAAAAGTTTCGTATCTGAAATTCATTGAGTTATCATACCTGTTGTACCAAAATAGGTCATCATATAACTCGTCAGATCTTCCTGGATAGCCTGAACATCTCTTCCCCAGACGACACCAGCTCATTGGAGAGATTCATCTCCATCAAATATTGGTCAGAATTCGAAAAATGCTCCATCCTCATGAGTACGATAGCTATTTGCTGCGAGCTCGAGGAGATTTTCTGCGATATGTGCCCGGAGATGAGTACGATTTTCTGAAGTATTCTGTATGACGGCGGGTTTTTTATCGGAGAAACGAGTGAATCGTTCTTCTAGTGTAAATGGATATGTATAGACATCTCTGTATCACTTCTCTGAGAAAAATTGAGAGATATTCTGTGTCACCATATCGTGTCCATGGACTCGTGCAGTCATCAGTGGTCCTGGGAGTGGTACACTCTGGATATTCTCATAACCAAAATGTCGAGCTATTTCCTCAACGATATCTTCTGAGATACTGATATCACCAGTATCTCTCCATGATGGAACCGTGATACTGTATGTTCAGTTTTTCACAGCAACCGCAAAACCAAGACGAGAGAGGATATCGAGGATATCTGATTCTGATATATCTCTGCCGATTTTTCTCACGATACTCTCCTGCGATATCGGAATATGAGTTGCAGTATGAGATGAGATAATAATAGTTTCTTTTTCTTTCTTTGCTTCCGGGATGAAGTGGGTGAGGAGTTCAGAAAACCTAGTCTGAGCAATTCATGGAAGTGTGAGGTCGACTCACTTCTCAAAACGAATAGAACTATCCGTACGGATGCCGAGTCTCTGCGAAGTTTTACGAACCGTGACCGCATCAAACGATGCAGATTCTACGAAAATACGACGAGTTACATCAGTCGTACCACTGGACTTACCGCCCATGACACCAGCGAGTGCAAGTATTTGTTTCTCATCTACGATAACGAGGTCATCAGGAGTGAGTGTATACTCTTTTTCATCGAGTCACTGAAATACTTCTCATTTTTTTGCAATTCGGAGAGTGATATTTCCCTGAATAGTATCAGCATCAAACACATGCATCGGCTGACCGATTTCAGTCATCACTATATTTGTGAGATCTGGGAGGAGTCAATGCGATCCCTGGTTCGAACGACGGAGCAGGGTTTGGATGAGAAATGGTGAAGCAGGAAGGTCTGGAAGTGTATATTCAGTCAATAAGTAGTTGATTACTTTATCAGATTCTACTTTTACAGAAAGTCCATTTGTGGCTACTGGAGGCTCAGATAGAATGATGGAAAAATCAGTTTTCTGAGCGCAGGCTATTTCTCTTGCATTACCAACAACGGAGAAGAGGTCGGGACGATTGGTGATAAATTTGTTATCGAGGTCAAATACGACATCATTCATCGCATACTCAATAGCCCCACCCTGAATAGGGAGAGTAAGAGAAAGATTTCCAAAAGGTTTTCCGAGATGTTTCTCGAGAACTTCTTCACTCCAGATTGACTCAAGTGGGAGTATCCCCTCAGCTCGTTCAGTCTGGAGATTGAGCTCATCGAGACTACAAATCATACCACAACTATCAATACCGCGAATAGCCCTACGACTAATGACGAGACCTCCGGGAAGCTCTGCATTCTCGAGTGCAACTGCTCCATACTGTGCAGTTTTTGCATTTGGAGCGCCGCAGACTATCTCGTGTTGACCATGAACACCAGCATCTACCTGTACGAGTCAGAGCTTATCTGAATCAGGGTGTGGCTTCCATGAGAGGATTTTTCCGACAACTATTTTATCATCATATATATATGAATCGATACCCTCTACCTCAGCGGTGTAGGTGGAGTAAGTGTGCGAGAATTGTTCGAGTGATTCGGGAGTATAATCTGGAACTTGTGTCCAGTGACGAGCCCAGTTAAGAGAAATTTTCATAGAAGTATTCTAGGCAGTTTTGAGGGAAATCTAGACCTCTGTATCAGTAATATCCATTTGGTAAGCATCACTACATCCCGCATAGAGAGCGATTTCTGTGAGAGAACGCTCGCCAGCAACACGACCTGAGATGTAGGCAGGGCGCTCTGTGAGAGTTTCATCTGGACCATCTGTTATGACTGTGAGCTTTGTGAGTTTTTCGTATTCAGGAATATCTGAAGCCATGAGCTTATCTGTTTTTTCCTTAAAAGCCTGGACGAATGGTATAAGTTCTGGCTTACTCTCTGTCACTCATTTCATATAAATATCCGTTGTTCCCCGTACTTTTGAAGCTTCTGTATCGAGGAGAACTTTGAGAGCTTCTTTTGGGAGAGCCTGAATAGTAGCATCAGAGAATTGCCAGGTAGGATAGCTCGTAATATTACGATCTGTACATTCCTGTGCCTGACCGTTTCCTACAGCACATTCGAAATATGGGAGATCTTTCACTGATTTGAGGAAAAGTTTTTTCTGGGCAGCACAATGAGGACACCAAGAAGCGCCAAACATAACTACCTGGTTCTTCTGAAGGCAGGCTGTGAGATTGTCATACGATTTAGCTGGTGTGCCGGCACATGAAGCGAGTAGGAAGGCAACTGAAGTGATGAGGAGTATTTTTTTCATGAAAATAAATAATAAAATAAGTTATGGGAATTATAGTCAAAAAGAGAAAAATCCTCTATTTTGTACTTTGTCTTTTGTACTTTATGTTGTTGGCTAAAGTTTACAACTAACAGGTGGTACAGGTTTCGCACCCTCCACTTGAGCAAGTACCACAACCTTCTTTTTTTTCTTCTCCAGCTCAAAAGAGTGATATAAAGAGGCTCGTCAACTCTGATTGCTCTGGTGTAACACCTTCGAATATCATATCTCGAAAATTGATAGATTCTTCTTCAATACAGAGAGCTATCGGCTCTACTATTTTCATCTGTTCCCTATACTCTGGCGTATCATAGAGCTCGACTGTCGTATGCGACAAAAGTCCAAGCTCCTCAAGGGAAGCCTGGACTCGTGATAAGAGTGTATCTGCATCTGGTGATGTGCCAACAATACGGATAATCATAGTTTATTCTGATTTTTCTTCAGAGGTACCTGCATCACCCTCTTCACCTTCTTTTTTCTCAGAGAGAACTTCGACTTCTGCTGGTACTTCATCTGGGACATATTCCTGGAATTCTGAAGCAATAACAACAGAATCAGTCATCTCATGATGAACGATCTCATGTTTTTCTAGATCAAGACCGAGGTCTGAGATATGGAGAGAATCTCCTACTTTTTCGAGTTTTGAGATATCTACTGTGAGCTCTGTTGGGATATCAGCAGGGAGACATCGGATTTCAATACTCTGGAGTACATGGTCTACTATTGCACCTTCGCGAGCAGCCTGAGATTCTCCAGAAAGAGTAATAGGCACAGTCACTGTGAGCTTATCATGAGCACTGACAGCGAGAAAATCTACATGAATAAACTGTCCTGAGACAGGATGAACATCTACATCGTGAATAATTGCTTGGTGTTTTTTACCATCGAGAGAGAGACTAATGATGTTAGAATAACCCGCTTCTCGAAATACACGGAGGAGATCAGAAGTATCGAGTGAAAGAGGAGTACTAGGACATTTCTTTCCGTAGATAACGCCTGGGACAGAACCTTTGCTATTGGAGTTACCTCGGATAGTTCGGAGGTCTGTTTTGGGATCACGAGTGACCGCTACTAGAGACAACATAAAATAATGAATAATGAATAATGAAGAATGAAAAATGTGGAGGTTTTCTTTCTATCAATGCGGGGATTATATTAAATAACCTTGATTGTCAACATAACAAAAGAGGAAATAGGGGGTTTTATAGGTTCTACCATTATTCATTATTCATTCTTCATTCTTAATTTTTCATTTCCGAGCTTTGCTCGGTTAAAGCCACTCCACCTCTATTCCTCTCCCTCGAACTATCTGAGAACGGAATGCCTCGAGAAAAGGAAGCATGTTTGGTGAACGGATG
This sequence comes from Candidatus Altimarinota bacterium, assembly GCA_017992415.1. Taxonomy (GTDB): domain Bacteria; phylum Patescibacteriota; class Gracilibacteria; order BD1-5; family JAGOOR01; genus JAGOOR01. Next base: position 14,431 of record JAGOOR010000017.1, on the reverse strand, counting down.
AGAATTTTCTGTCGATATTTACCGGCTCTTTTTTCTGTAAGAAGATGATCATAGATAACTGTAGTTTCTGAGTTTTTTGCAGCTTCTATCATCGATGAAGCGGTACTGGCTATTCTCTGTTTTACGAGAGATTCACTTGTGTCACTGATATAGATAGTCACCATCTGAGTAAATGGTGGGAGATGAAATTGTTTCCTCTCGGAAACGGTTCTCTGGAAAAATGAACGAAAATTACTACCCGTCACATCAGCAATAATCGGCAGCTTCGGGGAACGAGTCTGGAGTACTATCTCACGAGAGCGAGAAAAGAAATGACGAATCTGGTGGTACACGCTCTCCTCAATATCATAATCCGGAACGGCGAGATCTGATTCTACGAGGAGAAAAGCAGTCAATCAGAGGTTTTCGATGGGGAGTGAGGAAATTTTTTGAGTGCCTATAAATATATCATGATCTGCAAGGATTTTTGGAGTGACTTTATTGAGGTCTTCAATCAGGAGAACCTTTGAAGCTGGAAACAACTCTCTCATACTCACATCAATAGACTGAACCCTTGCGCCACTCTGCACGAGATGATATGAATGACACTTTGGGCATTTCTCAGAAATTCTAGATTTAGTCTCGCAGAAATGACACAAGAGACAATTCTCTGGATGTAGATGGACTCGCATCATGAGGTCACAAGAGGGGCAACGAGCGGCCCAACCACAATCACGGCAGACGAGAGTACTCATGGCTCACCGACGATTGAGTGAGAGGAGTATTTTTTCTCATCGAGCAAGCGTCTCCTTCATCCTCTCAAAAAGAACCTCTGATATCAGAGGTTTCACTGGACGAATCTGGTTCATGTCTATGACGGTGATCATTCTTCGAATTCTTCGAGGATAAACTTCACGAAATCACCATGACTCTCAAAATGATTGTACACAGAAGCGAATCGTAAACAGGCGACTTCGTCGATATCCTTGAGCTTGTGGAGAACATCCTTCCCTATCCGTTTTGATGTGACGCCAGTTTTATTTTCTGCCCATTCTATCTCGAGAGTATTGAGCATTGATTCTATTTTCTCTGGTGGGATATTTCTCTTATTGCAAGCCTTGAGAATACTTGTCTCAAGCTTTGAGCGATTGTAGAGTTCTTTTTTTCCTCCAGTTTTTGAAACGAAAAAACTCACGAATTCCATTCGTTCAAATGTTGTAAAGCGTGCTTGACATCATTCACATTCACGACGACGACGAATAGAAAGACCATCCTCTGAGAGACGAGAATCTATAACACGGGTTTCGAGATTTTTACATTTGGGACAACGCATGAATACAAAATTATAAAGTTTTTAACTGCTTGCTGGAGGATACAAATTTTAGACTAAAAGTAAAAATTAAAACTCATGAGAATCTCCTTCCTTCATCGGGATAAATTCTATGCCATTTTCAGGGAGTATCTTGGCTGGTAACATATGGCTCGACATAAATCGAATATGATCATGAACTGGAAATGCAATTCTGGGTTTGAGTTTGAGTGCGTAATCAATAAATTCATGTGTAGCAACCCATCAGCCAGCCACTGGTAAAGCTAAAATATTGATTGGTCTTTGAGGATCCGTCAAAGCATCTCAAGGATAAAAAAGTTCATCATCAATAAAGAATCCAGTATTGGAGGACAAAGGCCAAGTCGAATGCTGTGATTCATGTTGTACTCCATAACCAGTCAAAATAATTCCACAGAAATCAACAGTCTGCCCATCCTGAATGGTTGTATGTTTGATATTTTCTTTGTCGAGAAGTTCGGCAACAGAAGTATTTGCAAAGATTGTAACTTTAGGATTATTCTCGAGGAGTATTTTCAGAGAATCAAGATGGTAGTGATCGGCATGTTCATGTGTAAAGAGAATTGCATCAATATTTTCGAGACTGGAATGAGCATCGGTCGTGAAACACCCTGGATCAGTTAGGAGTCTTTTTCATCTCGTTTCTATGAGCAAGCAACAATGTCAGAGTTTGGTAATTTTCATAACGAGCAACATTAAAATCCAATAATATCCCGAATCCCCTCTTCAAATCTCTCTTCAGAAAAAAGCTGACTCTGCTCGATAATTCGTTCAGAATTCCATTCTATTTCCTGGAATTTGATGAGTGCATTCACGAGAGATTCTGTTCTCTGTTCAGAGAAAAAAAGTCCAGTCTGCCCGTGCACCACTGTCTCCATAGCACCCCCATCTCAAAAGGCTATGACAGGGGTACCGTGTGACATCGCCTCGAGTGCGACAATGCCGAAATCTTCTTCTTGTGGCATGATAAATGCCTGTGCATTTGTGAGACCTTCCGCTACTTCATCATCAGATGCTCCAAATATCCACTCTATTGTCGGACCTGAGAGTTTTTGAAGCCTCTCTGATTCAGAATTTCTCGTATTCGTAAATATCCTGAGCTTGTGTCCGAGCTGGTTGCAAGCCTCTATCGCGAGATCAAATCGTTTGTAGGGAACTATTCTTCATAAACAAACAAAATACTTCCGTCATTCTTCATTCGTCATTCTTCATTCGTCACTTGAATTAAAAAAAGGATATACTATAATGCTTTCTCTCTCATAAAACTCTGCAATTCTGGCCTGTGTCGTACAAGAATTTGCTATAAATATATCTGGCCTCTGAGCTGCTTTATAGTCCCACTTTCTCATAATACGAAAAGCGGTGGGTATAGTAAATTTTGCGAGCCAATTGAGGGGTCAGAATTCGAGGAAATTCCTATACGCATCACTATGGCTCCAGAGATACCGTGTCGGCGTGTGACAATAGCAGATGTGTTTTGTTTTACCTCGTGTGTGTATTCATTTTGCTTCAGCAGAACTCGATGAGATAACTATGTCATATTTGCGGAAGCTGAAGCCCCAAAAAGCCAGAGGCCGCAGGAGCATACAGAGCTTGTGACGACGATTCAGAAATGGGAGATACTGGATAAAACTTGTGTGAATTTTTCTTCCCTGAAATACCTCTGGACGAGTCGGAAAAAAGACAGAAGTATATATATCAGCCTCCGGATACATCTCCATGAGCTTTGCAAATACCCTCTCTGCCCCACCCCAATGAGTGATCCAATCCGCGACGAGTGCTATTTTTTTTTGCGACATGAACTATAGATTAATGAATTTTATATATTCTCTCAGATTCATACCTATTGACAATACAAATAAATATATAGAATAATGATAAATATTTTTATATTAAAGTTTATAAGTTATGTTCCCTGAAGCATCAGCATTAACATTTTGTGACGAGACCAAAACAGTCAGTTGAGAAGTTCGAGGCATCAACTGTGTACATGAGCGCTCAGGAGAAGATGTTCGAACTATAGCTGATATTATTGAGACAACAGCTGGTATCTCCTCTATTACGCTTAAAGAAGGGAAAATAACATCTGTTGCTCTTGAGAATGGGGCATGCCCCACAGAAATAAGCAATCGCTCAAATATGTGAATACGAATAATAGAGGCCCTTGCAGGTACACGAATACCTGGACTGGTTTCTCAGGATAATTAATAAGTAATCCAAATCCTCCACTCTGGAGGATTTTTTTTATTTTCATCTAAATTCGCTATACTGTCGTCCATGCAAAAGAAACTCATCACAACAGCCATTCCATATATGAATGGTGTACCACATATCGGTCATGCCCTCGAGGTCATCCTCAGTGATGTCATCGCTCGTGGCTATCGCCTCCTCGGAGAAGAGGTATTTTTCCTCACGGGTGCCGATGAACACGGCAGCAAGATACTCAAAACTGCGGAAACAGCTGGACGAGATGTGATGGAGATGCTCGATGAAAATGTCGGTCACTTCCAGGATATGAACAGAGCCCTCTCTATCTCAAACGATGGCTACATCCGCACATCGGACAAAGAAAAACACTGGCCTGTAGTCCAGGCTCTCTGGATGAAACTCGTCGACAGAGGAGATATTTATAAAAAAGCATACTCTGGCTACTATTGTGACCGTGAAGAGAGATTTGTGACGGAGGAAGAATTGGATGAGAATAAATGTCTCAAGGAAAATGGCGCACCCACTCGCTGGACGGAAGATGAGAATTATTTTTTCAAGCTCAGCCGATATAGTGACACGATAAAAGAAAAACTCATAAATGGAGATGTTAAAATCACTCCAGAATTCCGACAAAATGAGATGATTGCGATGATCGGTGATGGTCTCGAAGATGTCAGCTTCTCTCGGACAAAGAAACAACTCACCTGGGGTATCCCTGTGCCAAATGATTCAGACCATGTGATGTATGTCTGGTGCGATGCTCTCACGAACTATATCTCCGGTATCTCTACTGGAAACATCGAAGAAGATTTCAAAAACTGGAACTGTGAACTCCATGTTATTGGTAAAGATATTGCACGATTCCACTGTCTGACCTGGATAGGAATGCTCCTCTCTGCATGAATTAACTTACCAAAAAATATCCTCGTCCACGGCTTCGTGAATGATAAAGACGGTGCGAAGATGAGTAAATCCGTCGGTAATGTCATCGATCCTCATGCGATGATAGCGGAATATGGTCCTGATACAGTTCGTCTCTACATGACAAGTGAAGTGGGAGTCGGACAAGATCTCAATTTCTCTGATGAACGCATCAAATCCATCCACAACGATGTCCTCGCAAATAACTACGGAAACCTCGTGAATCGAGTTATTTCTTTATGGATAGCATTCCGTGAGAAAGAATTATGAGATTTAAAATTTTGAGATGAAATAATTACAAAATGAGAAAATGAAACATTATCAACTATTAAAGAAAGCTATAAGAATGCTGTAAGAAAATACGATACTCAGAAAGCGTTCTCGCAAATTGATTATATGCTCAATGAAGCTAACGGAATGCTAAATAGGCTAGAGCCTTGGAAAAAATCTGGAAAGGAAAAAGGTGATATTCTCGTTATGTGACTGGTATATGTTTATAATATTACTCTCCTTCTCTCCCCATTTATTCCAGAGGCAACGAGCAAAGTTATGAAAGCTATGGAAACAAAAGAAGGCACAACTCTCGACGACCCAATTTCGATTAATCTGAATACTATTACAAAACCAGATATATTGTTTGAGAAGAAGTAGAATTTAAAATAAATTTGACAAATAATAATTTATATTATTATAAATTTATTGTTAAACTATGACTTTGAACAGATACAGACATGACTGAATTTTTTTAAGAGATACATGAGATAATTCCTTACAGAATTATTCTGTGTGAGAATTTCGTGGAATAGAGGCTGTCCCCGAATTTGCTGCTAGATGGGCACTAGAGGCTGCAAAAAAATATAATAATGAGTCAGTACTTACTGCTACCATAAATGCTTCTGGATGATGCCCTATTGGAGCTAAAGCTCTATGTGGGGAATATTGTTTCGCTCACAGATCATGGAGTGAAGACACTTCTCCAAGGACAGAATCAAATATAAATTACCTTCTTGATGCGAAAATACTGGAAGAAAAAGGGAAAGAGGTAGGAATATTCATGTCCTATGATACAGAGCCATTCCCTGGGGGAGTTGTATGTGAAATATCGAGAAAAATACTTTTATCTATGACTAAAAAACCACCTGCTGCGCTTCTCATTCATAGCCATACGGCAAACATTTGAAATGATGAAACTGTGGCACTCATTCGTGATGTTTCCCAGGCAACAAATGTCATAGTAGGTATTTGATTTGAAACTGATTCAGAAAATGTAGGAAATTCTGAACATTTTCATAGTGTTTCTGACCGGTTAAAAGCATTTGAAAAACTGAATTGAGCGGGTGTAAAAACTCAGGCATCAACTACCCCCTTACTATGATTTCTTGATTATCCCTGATTTGTAAAAAGATTTTATGAAATGGGGACACATAGAGTAATGATAGGCGAGCTTAGAAAAGAATTTGATATTGGATGAGATGAGAGAGCTAGCAAATTGGACATAGGACTACCTCCACTCAGCGAAAAAGATGCTATGCAAATTTGTAGTCAGTATAATTTCCCAGGATGAGTATGAGTAAGAGAGGATTTTTATGTAACAATGACCTAAATTATTTAATTTCGATAATTCTCTGAAAGTGCTCCTCACTCACGGGCGTAACAGAGAGTCTGGAACCTTTTTGAGCAACAACCATATTTGATAGCTCTGGGTCAGACTTCAGGAATTTGAGAGGTATGGGTTTTTTGAATTTTTCTACAAATTCCATATTCCTCGTTATCCAGATAATATTTAGGAGAGCAGACTTTGGGTCGTAGTGCTCATCTTGAATATCAAGAGCAGTCATATCCGGGAGAGCATCACTCACGACCTTCATGAGTCCTACGATAGCTGGCTCCTCACAATTGCTGTGATAAAAGAAACATAAGTCTCCAACACTCATACTATCTCGAAGTGTATTTCGTGCCTGATAATTACGCACTCCTGTCCAGGATTCCTGACCTACTTTTTCTAGGTCATCAATACTGAAACAATTTGGTTCGGATTTGAGAAGAAAATAGTTCATGAGTCTATTATATAAAAAAATCTTCAATTTCTTGAAGATTTAATGGTGGACCCACCTGGGATCGAACCAGGGACCAATCGGTTATGAGCCGACTGCTCTAACCCCTGAGCTATAGGTCCGGATTGGTATTTAGTAAATAGTATTTAGTTTTTAGATGGGATCATGTGTACCCCTACTAACAACTAACTACTAACAACTAATTACTCAGTATACATGGCGGCGAGTGAGGGATTTGAACCCTCGCGGCAACTTTCGTCACCCTACAGGATTAGCAATCCCGCCCCTTCAGCCACTTGGGTAACTCGCCGTGTGCAGGGATTGTATGAAAAGTTTGTCCCGGAGCAAATTTTTATTCTTCTTCTCTATATGGGTCTTCATTGTCTTCTTCGTTTCCCATTTCATAGCCTTCGACAGAAGGATTGAAGTCATCTTCTTCACCATCTTCATCAAAACCCATCTCTACCATATTTTTTGATTCTTCTTTTTTTACTTCTAGGAAATCAATGATTGCCTCTCTATCTCATTCTGATAGGTCAGATCAGAACAAGTCAGTATAATCCTCTATTTCTCTGGGGGCATTTCGAAATATATTCCAATACATCATACCTGGTTCTTCAAACCTATGAATGAGGAGGCTATTAAGAAGCAGAAGTCTACGACTGTCTTCACCTTCGGATTCATCATAGTATGGTATCATCGCTGTGAGATGTGTCTGGATGTCTTCTTCATGAATTCTGTGAGCTTTTTGTGTTTCTTCCGCAACTCTCTTTTTCTCGACTGCATAGTAATCATCTACCTCAATTGAATTGAGTGCTACACTCTCCGGACGCTTTTTTTTGATTGTCATGGGGAGGAAAAGTACTACAATTTTAGCAGTCAAAAAAATAAAATCAATGAAAAACACTTCATTATACATTGCACATTGTAGATTGATAATTCAAAAAGAATGAAATTAAGTAAGTCACTTCTCCACACTACAGACAGCTATATTCAGAGATTGAATCGATGAGGTATAGATACTATTGAAGACTTACTTCTCTTTTTCCCTCGTGATATTGAGAATACTGCGGATGTCATCGATGCTCTCGCATATGTGAATATACAGGAAAAAAACACTATAAGGGTGACGCTCATCAATATCCTCCAAGAAAGAACACGATTCCAGAAAAATCTCACAAAATTCCTCATCGTGGATAAACATGGTATTTCCTCAGAGTGTGTCTTCTTTCGCACACCATTTTTTAAACAACCTATCAAGCCCGGGGACACAATTATCGTCCATGGAAAGCCAAAATACGAATACGGAAAACTCTCATTTCCTCAGCCTGATATTGAGCTCTTTGATGAAAAAAGGCAAGCTTATCTCCCCATTTATACTGAAATACAGGGTATTAATACAAAATGGTTCCGTGAAAAAATACCCCTCCTCTTCGAATATCTCAAATACATACCGGAAGTCCTCCCAGAGGAAATACAAAATGTCCGAAAACACAGACCGCGTGCAGTCAATATACGAGCACTCCACGCACCTGAGACTCTCGAGACATACGAACAAGCGAAGCATGAACTCGCCTACGAGGAACTCTTTGAACTCCAATACAAGGCTCTCCAGAGGAAAAAAATTATTCAAGAGGCAAGCATCTGACATGTACGATGAACTCCCCTTGATACGGAATTTATGAAAGAATCCATCAGTAATATCCCCTTCCCTCTCACAAATCATCAGAAAATCACACTCTTTGAAACACTCAAAGATATGGAACGGGATATATGTATGCAGAGACTCCTCCAGGGTGATGTCGGAACAGGAAAAACAATTGTCGCATTTCTCTCTCTCCTGCATTGGGTGAAGTGAACTGGCTGACAGGTAGCCTATATGGCTCCCACGACGATACTCGCGACACAAGTCGCTCGGAAACTCGCAGAATTCCTCGAACCATACGGTATCACTTCTGCCCTCCTCCTCGGAAGTCTCAAGGCAAAAGAAAAAAAAGAAATCAAATGAGCACTCAAATCATGAGAACTCTCTGTCGTCGTCGGTACACACGCTCTGATATCAGAAGATACGCATTTCAAAAAGCTCTCCTATGTCATCATCGATGAGCAGCACCGATTCGGCGTAGAGCAACGAGAGAAGCTCACAGAATATATCAGCAAGTGAGTTCTCCAGTCATCGCTCGGCGATACTCCTGAGATCCTGAATGAAGTCTCTACATTTCCTCATGTTCTCATGATGACGGCAACACCAATACCTCGTACACTCTCTATGGCTCTCTACGGGAACCAAGATATCTCTATCATCCGAGAATATCCCGCCAATAGGAAACCTGTGACCACCAAAATCGTCACACCAGCACACGCACATGAGGCTTATGCGTGGATAGAAGCACAGATGAAAAACGGACACCAAGTGTACTGGGTTTCCCCCCTGGTAGAAGAAAGTGACAAGATTGATGCTGTTTCTGTCCACGAAACAGCAGAAAAGCTACGAATGCTCTTCCCAGATAGAAGTATAGGACTTCTCCACGGGCGCATGTCTGCAGATGAAAAGGATACTATTATGAAAGACTTCATCGCGGGTCACTATGACATACTCTCCTCTACTTCCGTGGTAGAGGTAGGAGTCGATAACCCCAATGCAACGGTTATGTGTATAGAAAATGCTGATCGATTCTGACTCTCACAGCTTCATCAATTCCGTGGTCGTGTCGGTCGAGGAGATGCTCAGTCATATTGCTATCTCCTCTCTGATAATGCAAACGCTGAACGACTTCGTGCTCTCGAGAAAACCAACGATGGTTTTGAAATATCAGAGATAGATATGCAGCTCAGAGGCCCTGGAGAGGTCTACGGAGTGCGTCAGTCTGGTGTTCCTGATCTCAAACTCGCCTCTATCATGGATCTCGAAAAAATATACGAAATACGCAAGGATATAGAGGAATATCTCGAGAAATAGATATTTCAACACTATTTTATATTTTTGCAAGCTATTTTATAACTTTTCCTGCTCCAAAAGATTGGAAAAGAAGAATACTTTATGATATATTGCTTGTGTATATAACAAATCTTTATGAAAAAATACGCCCTCATCCTTGCTGCAAGCCTCATTTCTACTATGGCATTTGCACAAATCGTTCCCAACAACATCACTTCTGGTGAAGTTGAATTCCTCAACTCAGCACCGAGCATGTCTGGCGAGATCGATATTGCTCTCCCCTTTGATCCACTCGAGGTCGAAAATAATGAACCAACCTTTCCACCATATTCGCTCAATTCTGCTACATATGTACAGACTGGTCCTGCTTCTATTATCGCTTTTATGCTTATTGCTCTCCTCGCAGCAGGTATCTATAACTACCATGTTCGCACTCAGAAGGACTAATATTCGTATCTCATAAAATAAAGGGCAACTTCGGTTGCTCTTTTTTATTGCTTTTTTGCTAGTTTCGTAAAAATGAAAGGAGTATTTTAAGCTCCTTTTTATGACACATCTCTGACTTATTGGCCTCGGAACTATGGGCGAAAATCTCGTCCGAAACATCATTTCTCACGATGAATCCATCGTCGTCTGGAATCGTTCACTCGAAAAAGTAGACTCTCTCATCGCAGAAGTAGGAAGTTCTGTCATCAAGACGAGCACTATAGCTGAACTAGTAGAAAGAGTAGAATCACCTCGTACCATCATACTCCTCGTCCCTGCTGGTGCAATAACAACAGAAGTGGCTGAAGAGCTCTTCAAGATCTTGAATCCTGGTGATGCCATCTGGGATCTCGGAAATGCTCACTGGGATTCTACTCTCGCGAACCAAACAGAAGCACTAAAACATGGAATTCACTGGATCGGATGCGGGATATCTGGTGGCTCAGAATGAGCTCGACTCGGCCCCTCTCTCATGCCAGGAGGCGATGAGAAGAGTGTGAGATCTATGCTCCCCATACTCGAAAAAATAGTTGCAAAAGATTTCACAGGGAAACCATGTGTGACATTTGTCGGTCATGCTGCTGCAGGAAATTTCGTCAAAATGGTACACAATGGTATCGAGTACGCACTCATGCAATGAATCGCTGAGATATACGATATACTCCTCTATTCAGGAACTCCTCAGGCCGAGATCCAAGAAATATTCCGTGAACTCAATACCGGACTCTTGAAGAGTTTTCTCATGGATATCACGGTTGATATCTTCTGAACAAAAGACCCTCTCAATGGGGCTGACCTGCTCCCGAAAATCAGTGATAAAGCTGGAAGCAAATGAACAGGAGGCTGGACAGTAGAGGCAGCTCTCAAGCTCGGAGTACCAGTTCCCACTATTGCAGAATCACTCTTTGCGCGGTGGATGTCTGGGAAAAGTCATCAAAGTTCACTCTGAAGAATGAAAAATGAAAAATGAATAATGAATAATGAAGGATTGCCATCAATTGAGACAAATCTCCTCAAACAAGCTCTCAAAATCACCTACTTTGCATCATATATTCAGGGGATTGAGCTCATATTAGCCGCGGAAAAAGAATGGAGCTGGTGAATAGATATTTCTGAAGTGCTCAGAATATGGCAGGGTGGGTGTATCATCCGCAGCGAGATGCTCAGAGCTCTCCCTGATTTTTATATAAGTTCGGCAAAATCACAACATTCAGAGGACATTCCTGCTCTCCTCGCTGAAACAAAGGTATTGCTAGGACAGGTCGATGTTCCGACTCCAGTATTATCAAGTGCCTATAACTACACCTCAACGCTCCTAGCAGAGAAACTCCCTACCAATCTCATCCAAGCACAAAGAGACAGCTTCGGTGCTCATGGAGTAAAAAGAGTCGGGAGTGATACGAGTGAGAGTTTTACTTGGAAATAGAGGCTCTACGCTACAATACTGAGAATATTTCACTCTTTTGTGAAGAATCAGTGAACTTCTGCGGACATTATGTGGGGAGAGTTTTTGCCATACAGGGAGACAACGAGAGGTAAAAGAGTGAAGAGAGAAGCACTTGCTCTGTTCTATAGTTTCTCTTAGTATATTCTGGCTTATTTTTTAACCCTAATAATATATGAAAAAAGCACTCTCAACAGCTATTATAGCAACGATACTCATCGCCAGCTCTGCATGGGCAGATACAGTATCAAATACTTCAGTTTCAGACGATTCCAGTGAACGCGAATTTCACCAGGAAAATCGACGAGAACGAGAAGACCGCAGGGAAATGCGAAAAGAAATGCGTAATGAAACACGCGGAGAAATAAAGGATTTCCGTCAGGAACATCGTGATGACATGAAGGAAGCAAAGACTGAATGTCGAACCCGCCTCGAAGTGGCGACAACAGATACAGAAAAAGAAACAATCAAGGCTGAATGCAAAGCTGAGGCAAAAGAAGCTCGTGAGGCTCTTCGTGAAAACATCAAGACTCTCCGTGAAGCTAAATACACAGCTATGCTCGCAAGCTTCAAAACACAATTAGAAGGCAATCTCGATACTATCAAGGCTCTCTCAGCTGAGAAAAAAACTGAGTGGAAAGTGAAGGTAGGTGAGAGACTCGATGATCTCGAGGACAAAGCAAATGAAAGAGGAAATGATAATCTCGTCCTCACTATCGCTGCCCTCCGAGAAATAGTTGCAAGTGTCTAGTATTCCAGAAATACTAAAATCCCCACAATTTGTGGGGATTTTTTATATTTCATCATTGTATCTACGAAACCAAGTAAGCTGACGCTTCGCATAATGCCGGCTATTCGTCTGTACCGATTCCAGTGCTTGTTCGAGGGATATCCTGTCTGCGAGGAAATCTAACACTTCTCTGTAGCCTATAGCATTCAATCACGGTAGTTCTTTTAATATCCCATCATTCTTCATTATTCATTCTTCATTATTCATTAGTTGTTGAACTTCCTCAATAAGTCCTGTCTGAAACATCAGCTCTACACGCTTGTTAATAGTTTCATAGAGCTTTTCACGGTTACCATCATACGGAGTCATACGATAGAAATCATATGGACTCTCAGTTTTCTGTCCGAGTAATTTCTTTGACTGACCAGTTTCCCGCCAGATCTCTAGGCCACGAATCACATAGCGGTAATTTCTCGGATCGAGGTCAGAGGCATAATCTGGATCTACTGCATAGAGCTTTTCCCAGAGTGCATCATTCCCCTCCTTGAGTCGAAAAGCCTCCAACTCATCACGGTATCCCCAATCAGCCACGACTTCTGGAATAGTGAAATTCCCAACAACAGAATCGATAAAGAGTCCTGTTCCTCATGAGAGTATCGGTAGCTTCCCGCGAGCATGAATCTCATCAATTATCCGTCGTGCCTCTGGTGCAAACTCCCCCACCCCATACAGCTCCGAGATATCACGAATATCGAGCATATGATGAGGAATTGACTGCATCTCCTCCTCTGTCACCTTCCCTGTTCCAATGTTCATCCCCCGATAAATCTGTCGAGAATCAGCATTTATCACCTCTCCATTATATTTCCGTGCGAGCTCTATTGTGAGAGCAGTCTTGCCACACGCAGTCGGTCAATATATCACGAGGAGTTTGGGTTTATCGGAGGGGATGGAGAGCCAGGAATTCAAATCAATCATACTGAAACATAGTAAGGATTCCTTAATAAAATCAAAATTGTGAACTATTTGTAGCGTTTATGTTGTAAACTTATATTTGACAATATATTAATTATTTTAATATAAATTAAATGAATATTGAAGTTTCACTTCCAGAAAGACCAAAAAATTGAAAATTATTCGATTTTTATTTTAAAACTCGAGAATTTGAGGCTGATGGAAAACTCTATGAAAGACTCTGAATTAAACATTTTCAAAAAATTGTAATGAGCACAGTTGGAAAAGTATTTAGGATACTAGGGGACGATAAAAAACCAGATAACTACTTTATTGGAAAGACTATAAATGAATCTAGTCTTAGAAAATATATATCCTTTAATAAAGTTAATGAGACAATCCATGCAATGGGTACACCATTTTGTATCCTGTGAATAGTCAGAGATTGAAATTCAGGCGACTATTGAAATTTTCCTTTATATGCAGGAGTATTGATGCTGAATTTTTACTGCATAATGTTTCAGAGATATAATCGGGCACGAGTTGAGAATATTCTCAGTAAAAGATATAAAGAAAAAGCTTAGAGATTTTTCTCCAAATAATACCTCGCGGTATAGAGCACATCCTCATCAGTAAAATCAGATTTATTGACCACCCAGTCGAGATATTCACGAGGAACTTCGCTCCAGATGGTTCCTTTGTGTTTACCAAATCGGCACATATAGAGGATGGATGGATGTGAGGATATCTCTATCATCATATTTCGTAGAGCGTCTTCATCTTTGTCGGTTTCTTGTGCTTTGAGGAGATCGTGGAGTTTGTAAAATACTTTTTCTAGGACGAGGACATCGCCGAGAGCATCGTGAGCTTGGGGCTTTTCAGCAAATTCTATACCAAAATAATATCGGAGGTATTGCATCTTGTGCTGTTCGAGCTCTGGGAGGAGATATCGTGAGAGACGGAGGGTGCAGATAGGTGCTGTCACCTCAATTCCGCGTCGCTCGAGTACATCCACATCAAATGCTGCATTATGCGCCACGAGAGTATAGGTTCCGAGAATTTTCTGAAGTTCATCCTTATCGCCTGTTTCTTCAAAGAGAGGTTTTCAGTCTATTTCTGATTCTGTGATATGGTGGACAGCCATAGAGCTGATAGAGATAGGTGTACCACCTGTGCCGTAGAGACATGAGAAATAGTCCAGCCTATCTGATGGCTTGTAGGCGAGTTGGATGAGTATAGGGCCGACAACATCGTGAGTCTCTGTATCGAGAAAGAGGTACATGGAGATTGATTAATAACTACTGGAGATGATAGATAAAAATGCGGTAAATGAAAGTTTTTTGAAGAAAGAGGCTTTTCGTGTATTATA
>JAGOOR010000016.1:14688-19893 GCA_017992415.1 Candidatus Altimarinota bacterium | reverse complement strand
TAATAATCTCGAAGTCCTGCGTAAATAAATCTACGAAGTATCTCAATCAGTCTCGGTATACACCCATGAAATTCCTCATCTTTGATGGCATTATGGTCAGCTCCTGTTTTTACTTCTATACCATCATATCTCACATAGCGAACCCAGGCTGACGGTATATATTTATCTGGGTCTTCTGCGAAGAGTAATATCGCAGATTTTTTATAGAGAACAGTTCCATTTTTACGGACAGCTAAATTCCGTTTTATTATGAGATCATCGATATCCCCCGTGAATTTCATTTTTTCCCTGTAGTATTTCAAAACAGATTCGCGAAAATCATGCACATCAAAATCATCACATACCTCATCTTCAAATTTTCGAATACTTTTATCATATTCTAGAGCCCGTATTTTTTCTAAAGTGAGTGGTCATTTATTCGTGCTACCCACTCGGAGATATACAGCCTCATTACTAGCATCATTTCGAGAAAATACTCGCTCATAATCCTGATCTACATGATAGAGGAAAATAAGATTTCCTCCTTCGAGCTCCACTTCCTCTAATTTGATATTTGCAGGAGGTTTTATATGATCAAAACAAACCGTTCTATACTGGTCAAGTAAATCTGGACCGAGTGTTTTAAGGTCTTGAATTTCTCCACTGTCTGAAACCCCAAGCACCAATATTCATCCATCAGCATTGAGCATGCCAATAATTTCATTAGCAAGCTTTGTTGGCTTTAGTCATGCTTCCTCGATTCATTTTCTTTCAAAATATTGGTCTTCTCTAGCAGTTTTTAGAAAATCTAGAGTAATACGAGAATCTATGTTGGATACTTGTGTCATAGAAAAATAATTATGATTTTTTTACTCCAATAAATATAGAAGTTCACTGTTGAATATCAAAAACATTCTCATCCTTACCACCATCTGGTGCTGTTTCTTTTTTCTTTGAGCTACCATGTAAGTCGACGATATAAATATGGTCAAATGTTTCCATGAGATGTTTCCGCATTTGTCTGTGTGTAATACCATCAATAAATGAATTATTTGTGATAAATGCTAGGATTCATTCTCCGTTTTTCTCAATAAGATGTTCCCCGAATCTGATAAATTTTATATAGTCATCATCGAGATTTATTTTTCTTTCTCAGAGTCACTGCTTGTAGTCTTTTATGAGGTTCAGAATCCAATCTCCAGTATTCGAACTGCTCACAGAATATGGCGGATTTCCAATGACAACCATTACAGGTTTATCTGCTTTCACCTCATCAGCATATTGCCCCTCTCGTGTGATACTCTCAGCGAGTCCGAAGAGTGTACCTTGAGTTTCACGATTACTCTTTGCTTCTTCGAGAGAGTTGGTGAGGTAGACTTGGAGACGCTGGTCGAGTTCGGAGACGCCTGTTTCTGCGAGCGTGAGTCAGAGTTTGAGATGTGCGATAGTGTAGCTCGCCATCATCAGCTCAAATCCGTGGAGTCTTGGAATAAGGTCATTTTGGACATATGATGGCCATATACCTGCTTGGTCTTTCATACTTCCATGAATGTGTCGGATAACTTCATTGAGAAAAGTACCTGTCCCTGTGGCTGGATCGAGAATTTGCACACGATGCGTTTCTGTGACAACTTCTTTTTTTTGTTGATACTTCTGGCTCTTGTTGTGGATCGTTTGAAACTCCTTTTGTTGAATTTTGCTTGTATCTGCAAGCCCTCGCTTCAGTCAAAAATGCGTCTTCAAGATATCATCAACAGCTCGCACGATAAATCGCACAACTGGTGCTGGGGTATAGAAGACTCATCGCTGCTTTCGCATGCTCGCATCGTATTCTCCGAGGAAGTCTTCGTAAAAATGAATCACAGGATCATGTGTCTCGATATCTGCTTTTTGATAGAGTCCGTGCATGAGGGCTCGCACATCTGCATGAGCAAAAACATCACAGAGCTCGTCGACGATATATCCGAGTCGTTTCTCAAATCCTTCACCCGCTATATGGTCGAAGAATTTTCTGAGAAGTGGATTACTTTTTGGGACAAGGTCGCGTGCTTCACTGCGTGTGAAATTCTCTGGCGTTGTATCGTTGTATCTAGCGACGAAGAGACCATATACGAGTGTCTGAGCATAAAGGTCGGCGAAATTATGATAGTCGAGGTCGTGAAGAATTTCCTTTTTGAAAATATCATAGAGTGCAAATATGTCGGCATATCTCCCTGCTATACGATTTTCTTCAGTGAGCATCTCCCGGAGATTGTCACGGATACGGCGAGCCTTGCCTCCCATGATTTGGGCGAGATGTTTCGAAGAACGAATCGAGTCAACCGATTCAGTGAGAAATGCTGAAAGTGTGTCTGCGAATGAATCAAATTTTTCTTCATGAATTTTGAGCGTATTTCCTGTTTTAGTTGCCAGAGTAATCGGCTCACCATAGGGGGAACCATTTTTGAAAAAACGAAATTCTATACCGTTTGTGAGGATGAGTCGTGCGTATCCAAAATATCGCGCAAGCTGTTCACTCTTTGTCGTCTTTTCGAGATTAATATGGATATCCTTTGCTTCGCCGTACGCTACAGGAAAGAGCTCAGCTCATTGCCCTGAGAGGAAAATAAAATCTGGTTTTCCGTGTTCACTTCCCTTTGGTTCATTGATAACATTGTATTTTGTGAGTGCGACAAAGAGGTCTCGAAGCTCTGGACGATAACTGTGTTCTGTCGCATGGCCCGAGGCGAGAGATTGTGCGACTTTAGAGAGATACGGTGCAATTTGAGAAGACATATTTCGATTATATCCATTCCCTGCTTTTCTCAATCAAAAAACCCTGCTTTCGCAGGGCTCAATAAGTAATTTAGAGACTTGGGGACATCTCGTGAGATGCGAGAGATCATTTTATGATAGCGAGCTGTGTTTGATTGATATTTTTGAATCAGAGAGTTTTCCTAAATCCATCTGGTCCAAGTTCAGTAAATATTTTTCAGAAAACTTCATCACAAAATGAATGTGTCACCATCTTGATACCAGAAAAATCAAAGATATTTTTCTCACCTATTTTGACTGATTTTCGCACTTCCATACCGACTGTTCGACTCGTGAGAACATCGGAGAAACGGGAGAGTATGATGGTATTAGTCATGGATATCAAAGAGGTTATCGTCGATAGAGTAGTGTTTGTCTGTGAATATTTCACCGATATCAAATAAATGCTTCAGGGATATATTCATGCAGACGACAGTACCTTGCCAAAAAGCTCACTGAGTATACTCATATTTATCTCAATGTACAAGCAAAAGACCATTTCCAGAGTGTATGTAGAGCTGGCCCTTGTTCTTCTTGATGGCTTCGCTGACCCAATAGAGACCTTCTCAGCCATTACCATATCAGGCGAGGTTTTTATCGGCTGTACCACTGATTTTGGGGTAGAGAGCCAGAGAGATCGCCTGAGCGTCATCGATGAGACGAGCTGGGAATCTCGGATTTTTCGTGAGACTCTCTCGGATACCCATACCATTGTCGACTATCGCCACCTGTAAATGCGTATTTTTGTAGAGCATCATACTGACATAACCATACTGTACACCAGAGTGATGAAAAATATTCTGGATAATCTCCGGGAGACTGTACTCGAGGATTTCAAGGAGTTTATTGTCGGTTATGCCCTGGTGTTTGAGAATGGAACAGAGTGAATGTATAAACTCTGTTTGGTCGATATTTTCTTGAGTTACTTTTGTGAGAGGAAAATGACTCTTGCTCTCAAATTTATTTTCATTTGGCTGATACAGTTTGATTGTCGTGAGAAAGCTTTTTGCGTTTTCATCTTTTGGGTATTTCCAGGTAAGTTTTATGCTATTTTTTAGATAATGAGAAACGAGAGAGCGCACAAGACAGAAACCAACAGGGCTAATAAATTTCAAATTTGAAGCATCAATACATACTTCATCTTGATCATATAAAACCTGTTGCAAGAATTCTTGAATGTGTGAGTAATTGCCATTTTTAAAGCCAAAATCAGAAGGAAGAAAAATTGTATGAGACATATCCTGATTATATCCATTCCCCGCTTTTCACAATCAAAAAAACTCCGCCTCTGTGAGACGGAATTGTGAGAGAGTTTTTATTTCTTTTCCTTCGGTGCAGATTTGAGCATTTTTTTGACCTCTTTTTCAAAGTCAGATTCTATCTTCTGTGTTTTATTAAATGCGCCATATTCTTTGAGAGCTTTCTTTTCTGCCTGTGACATCGAGATGTTTCATTTTCCGTCGAGGATCTTGTATTCATTGAACGCGAGAAATTTATTCACACTTTCGGCAAATGCTTCCATAGAAAAAGTTTCATGATTTTCGAGGAGATTTTCGATGTAATCAAAGAAGCTCGATATCGTACGCTCTAGTCTTTTTATTTCCTGTTCAGAGAGATAGTTTTTGGCAGTCAAGACATCAGTTTTTATGATTCGGTCTGTTGGATTATTTTTCCATGTCGTGAGTCCCATGTGTTCTTTTTTTCTATCAGCATGTGAATGAATGATTTCCGCAGCTGTCTGACCTGTTATGGCATAGTGAAACTTGTTTTGTACTGTTGCAAAAAACGCTCTGGTCACTTCAGATTTTGGATCATAATCAATACTACATTCAGCAAATATATCAGTAATTTGGAGGTAGATACGGCGCTCACTTGCCCTGATAGACCGTACCCGCTCGAGCAGTTCACGGAAATAATCTTTTCCAAAAGTTTGTCCACCTTGCTTGAGTCTCTCATCGTCCATAGCAAATCCCTTTACAATATACTCTCGGAGGATTCCCGTTGCCCAGATACGAAACTGTGTTGCGCGAGATGAATTCACACGGTATCCCACAGAGATAATAGCGTCGAGGTTATAGTATTCTATCTCACGAGAAACATCTCTATTTCCCTCTTTTTGAACTATTCGGAAATTCCGAACAGTTGATTCTTCGCTAAGTTCTCCAGAAGAATAAATATTTCCTATATGTTCATTAATTGTGGGGATAGTGACATCAAATAATTCCGACATCATTTTTTGCGTGAGCCAGATAGTTTCATCTTGAATAGTAGCGCGGAGTTTCACATCACCTTCGGGGGTTGTGTAGAGGATGAAATTTGAGGAAGGGGAAAGTTCTTGGGGCATATGAAGAGGATACTGAAAATTGTATGAACTCATTATATCCATTCCCTGCTTTTCTCAATCAAAAAAACTCCGCCTCGGTGAGACGGAAT
>JAGOOR010000016.1:5340-14588 GCA_017992415.1 Candidatus Altimarinota bacterium | reverse complement strand
TTGTATCCTGCGTAGGCTGGAGATGAGAGAGGTGTGAGGCCATCGCGCTGGAGCGCTGCGATAAGCTCGGTTTCTAGGCGAGTGATACGGCTATCAGTAGCGTACCATGAGAAGCGACGAACGGCGACACGGTGCGCTGGTATCTCACGAAGAGTGACGGCAGAATTATTTGGTTTTGGAAGGGTTTCGAGCGTGTACTTGCTGGGCATAGAAAATGTGACTCGGCGAGTATCACCACTCCCCTGCTCCATCACTGGTACTGTCATCGCGACAGGTTCAGAAACGGATTCAGCGACGGGGGCAGTCATCGCTATCGGTGTACTCTTCGTATTGTTTCCGAAGATATAGTCAGCGAGAAGTCTGAATCATTGTCTCATTGATTGATCACGATTTCCACTCACTTCTACTTCTGCGACGATGTAGGGAGCGTAGTCACGGAGTTCGTAGCCGTCTCCGCGCTCGACAAGAGTATAGCTGGGTTCCTCGATATTTCGGACGACGAGCCAGCTCCCGAGAGACCAGAGAAGAAGTATTCCCACGAAAATGAGAGAGATGATGAGGTACATAGATGAGTGTTTAGATTTTTTCATGTGATGATTATAGGTGTTTCGTGTTGGTTGTGTGGAGATACATTTGCCTTTTCGTAGAAAATACATATAAAATATCGATGAAAGCAGAAAAAGAACCTCTCATATTCTCTCCTGAAGCAGAAGCAATACTCCAGAGTTATGTAGCCTGAGACCTCTGTAGCTGTGATCTGGCTATCAATTCTGCAAATGCTATCGAGCGACTTCTCGCATCAGAATGAGTCCATTTCCCTGCAAATGGGTATCCTGCTGGAGCACTGACGAGGAATTTCTCACGCACTGAAAAAGCAGAATTCCCCGATGAGCGAATCTGGTGGATAGCAAACCCCGCGAGTGCTCCTGAGAGCTCTGAGGGCGTCACGGCAAAAAATATCAGAGAAAAATACTTGGCAGAAGTATGAACATTTGTCGGAAATGACACACTCAAAGTAGGCTACATCAGGCGACTCCTGGATAGACCAGAACTCTGAGACAGGCTCATACAGTGTGTTCAGGAATGTGATAAGAAAGAACTCGATGCTCTCATACTCGAGGGGCCATATGTCTACAGACAACAAGAAACTTTTCGCACTATCAATCGTACCCTCCACAGTCAGAAAGCAGGTCTCGGATCATATACTGCACGAGCTTTCGCACCCGATGACCTCCATGCTATAGCACTCAAGCCATGAGTGAGATGAGACTCTGCGAAACGAGATGCTCTCATACGGGCTCTCCCCATAGATCCTACGAAAATATCACCAGAGATTCTTATCCAGCTCTGACTCGCTCCGGATGACTTCATGACTTATCCCCAGCAAGCGCGTTATCGCTATACTCTCACTGTGCGAAAAAGATTGCTCACACTCTTCTCACAGGCTCGTGAAGTCAATCGAACAGGAGAAGGTGACAAAACTGCACGAATACTAGAAATAACCAGAGAAGATGAACAGAAGAGAATCGCTATATTTCGTACTACAACTGCGGTAGATATAGAGGAAATCGATGAGATAAAACATCACAATAGATACTATGAAATCTCAAAAACATACTGCACTATGTACGAAAATATGCAGGATGCCCTCTGATCTCAGGTGCACGCTATCGAGTCGCTTGAGAGGAAAATAACTCCATACAGAGAACTCCTCGAGGATTTTGTGAAATACGATACACTCCTACCAGAAGAAAGAGAAGCCCTGATGACACGATCGTTTGGTATTTTCAAGCAGCATAAAAGTTTCGCCTCTGGCAAACTCATACCTCTTTTATCAAAATTACAGCAAGCGGAAAAGAATCGTGGAGGGCATAATATCCAATTAGTGAATATCATCTCCACACTCTCCTGAGCTCTCAATAGTATTACTGCCAAAAAAACAGAAATAAACACTGTTCGTGAGCTCCTCGAAGAATCTCAGGGAAATTAGTGTTTGGAAGTTGTTCCTTTTCCGTCCAATCTGGATAATTTTTTTGTCACAGCATTTTCTACCAAGCCAGCACCACCTACACCAGCAACAGTCAGTCCTGCACCATACACTGCTGGACCTATTGGTCACAAGATACCTGCAACAGCCATAGTCGTGAGTCCTGCAACACCGACCACTGCACTCGCCGTTCCTGCGTTTTTGAGTCCGAGAAGTTTTGCCACTTTGTCCTGAAATCATTGCCAGACTCGTGCCACTGGTGCAACAGCCTGTGCTATGATTCCTGGTGAATGTGTGGAATTGAGGGTCTTCATTGTCTATATTATACAGAGAGTATTATTTTTACAACTGTTGAGAATTCCCAAACTGATGTGAGGAATTATACTAAACTATATAATTCATCACTATGAAAATATTTTCTGACATTTTTCACATCATCACGAATATCTCGTGGGCCGCTGATATCTCAGCAACTATAGTGGCTGTGCTCATCGGTGTCGTCTGGTATAATCCGTCAGTATTTGGGAAAGCATGGATGAATGGAGTCAATCTCAAGCGAGAAGATACTCAAACGGTGAAAGCGAGAAATAATCTCTTCTGGACTCTCCCTATCACCTTTGTTATTGCGGCAAATATAGCGGCATTTTGTAAACATCTCGAGTATACTGATCCATCACGGGCATTTCTCATAGGATATGACCTCGGGCTCATCGTCTGTCTCTTTATGGCTATCAACTACCTCTACGAACAAAAACCCCTTACCCTCTACGCTATCAATGCGGGCTACACACTTGTCTCTATGGGAGCGATGGGACTGGTGATAGGAGTGGTACTTTAAAAAATTCTTGATTACTTGGGATGCTGACTTTTTTGATAAAAAATACAAAGAGGAAGGAATTTTATATCTTACCTGGATACCGTTTTTCAACGGTATGACAGGCACTTGGACTTTCGTCAGTAAACAAACAATAAAAATCCCCACCGGTTAGTGGGGATTTTCTTGAAGACATGTAGAGACTATTCTATATCTGGGACGAGAGCATGAGCAGAGTGAACTTCTGTCACATCCGTCACATTCCCTTCGTAGTATTCTTCATCCAATTCTAGATTGTTCTGGAAGTATTGGAGTGTTGGGATACGACGACCGATAATAACATTTGATTTGATGTCTTCGAGGTGATCGATACGACGCTTGCTGGCAGCATCCACGAGGACTTTCACAGTCTCCTGGAACGATGCAGCTGAGAGCCATGAATCTGAGTGGAGCGAGACTTTTGCGATACCGAGAACGAGTCTCTGACCGATAGCCTGTTTCTTGTTCGCTGCAACCAACTTCTTGTTTCCATCATTGAATATCCCGATATCCACAGTATCTCCTTGGAAGAATTCTGATTCTCCTGGTTCGATGATAGTGACTTTTGAGAACATCTGACGGACGATACAGCTAACATGTTTCGCATTCACTGTCTGACCTTGAGAAGCATAGATTTCCTTGACCGCAGCGACGATATACTGTTGAGCCTTCGCTGGACCAGCGACATTCATGAGTTCTTCGACTTCGATATTTCCTTCACAGAGTTTGTCACCCTTTTGGACTGTGTCACCCTTTTGGACTGATGTCTTACGACCAAATGGGACGACATATTCGAGCGTCTGTGCTTCTGTATCTGAGACATAGATGATACCATTTTCAATTTGAGAAATGACACCTCCTGTCGAAGCGAGGATCTTTTGTTTTGTCTCTGCTGAACGAGCGAGAACTTGTTTGACCTTCACTGTTTCTCCCTTTTTGACTTCTTTTTCGTAGTCATGAGGAATGTAGTATTCTCGAGTTTCAGGTTTGTGAGCACGGATAAAGATGGTGGTCGAGGTCTTGGTTTGTTCGACTTTTGTTACTTCACCATCGATATGACTGATTTTTGCGAGATATTTCGGAGTACGAGCTTCGAAGAGTTCTTCGACACGAGTAAGACCTGTGGTGATATCCCCTCCTGCTGTCG
Organism: Candidatus Altimarinota bacterium; assembly: GCA_017992415.1. Classification (GTDB taxonomy): domain Bacteria; phylum Patescibacteriota; class Gracilibacteria; order BD1-5; family JAGOOR01; genus JAGOOR01. The sequence goes on along the minus strand of JAGOOR010000016.1, from coordinate 10,601 downwards.
CGACTCATCCTGAATGGAATGTACGCATAGTGAGCTGAGTACCAGGTTCACCGATAGACTGAGCAGCGACGATACCGACAGGACTACCGATGTCGACGATACGATTCATCGCGAGATCCATACCATAACAATTCTGACACACACCTTCGTGTGTTTCACACATGAGCATAGTTCTGACTGAGACAGTTGGAACAGTACCTGCGAGAATAGTCTTGAGGAGTGTCTGATCGATCATGTCACCTTTCTTTGCAATTGTCGTCTTGCCTTCGACGAGATCTTTTGCGAGGATTTTTCCATAAATTCTCTCTTCAAATGACTCTTGGAAGACCACTGATTTCTGTGTTTCTCGTGGGACATCTTCGTAGTGAAGTGTTCCACAATCGTTTTCACGAACGAGGATATTTTGAGCTGCATCGACGAGTCGACGAGTCATATACCCAGATTGCGCTGTTTTGAGAGCTGTATCTGCCTTACCTTTACGACCTCCGTGTGTAGCGATGAAGTATTCGAGAGCTGTGAGACCTTCTTTGTAATTTGATTTGATAGGGAGCTCAATAGTCTTACCAGATGGTGATGCTACGAGACCCTTCATACCACAGAGCTGAGTCACATTTCCCCACGAACCTCGAGCTCCTGAATCGATAAAGTGATAGATGTGATTCTCAATTGGGAAGACTTTTTTCATTTCAGACTCGATGGTGTTTTTTGCCTGACCCCAGATGCGGATAGACTGATCATACCGCTCGTCATCTGTGAGGAAACCTTCGTACGCCATAGACTGAATAGTTCGTACTTTTTCTGTCGCTTTTTCGAGGATTTCTTCTTTGTTTGATGGTGTGAGCATGTCGCTCTCTGAGATAGAGAGTCCTGACATAGTCGCGTACTTGAATCCGATATTCTTGATAGCATCAGCGACGATAGCTGTTGCTGCTGTTCCGTATGTTTCAAATACATCTGAGAGAAGCTGAGACATCACCTTCTTGTTCATGGTTTTATTCTGGAATGCGTGTCCTTCTGGGAGTACTGCATGGAAGAGAATACGACCGTAGGTAGTGTAGGGACCATCTTCTGTGAGTGGAACCCAACCTCGTACACGAATCTGTGTGTGAAGTGTGATCTGACCATTCATAAATGCTACAGATGCATCATCATACGAACCGAATACGAGACCTGTGAAAGAATTTGGAGCTTCCTTGGTCAGGTAATAACATCCGAGAATCATGTCCTGTGTTGGAGATACAATTGGTTCACCATTAGATGGATTGAGCATATTTGCTGAGGTCGACATGAGCTCGCGAGCTTCCTTCTGAGCCTCTGGTGTGAGAGGGAGATGGACAGCCATCTGATCGCCATCGAAATCCGCATTGAACGCGACACAAGTAAGTGGATGGAGATGGATAGCCTTTCCTTCTACGAGTATAGGCTGGAATGCCTGAATACCGAGACGGTGAAGTGTTGGAGCACGATTGAGGAGGACATATTTTCCTTCGATCACTTCCTCGAGAGCATCCCAGACTTCTTTGGTATTTTCTTCGATGATTTTCTCAGCGTGTTTGACATTAAATGCATACTCTCGCTCTATGAGTTTCCCGATGACAAAAGGTCGGAAAAGTGTGAGTGCGATAGGTTTTGGAAGTCCACACTGATCCATACGGAGATGAGGACCAACGACGATAACCGAACGACCAGAATAGTCGACTCGTTTACCGAGAAGGTTCTGACGGAATCGTCCCTGCTTACCCTTGAGGATGTCTGTGAGTGATTTGAGCTTTCGCTTGTTTGCCATCGCATACCCAGAACGAGAACTACGAACAGAACCTGAGATGAGTGCATCAGCAGATTCCTGGAGCATTCGTTTTTCGTTCTTGAGGATGACCTCAGGAGCACCGAGTTGGATGAGTTTTTTGAGACGGTTGTTTCGGTTAATGACACGACGGTAGAGGTCATTGAGGTCAGAAGACGCTATACGACCACCATCGAGCTGGATCATAGGTCGGAGATCTGGAGGCAGGATCTGAAGAGCTTCCATGATGAAATCTCTCGGATGCTGGTTGCTCGAAAAGAGATCAATCGCGAGACGGAGCTTCTGGAGAAGTTTCTTTTCTTTTGATTTTGGAGCGACTTTGACATCTTTTTGAAGACTCTGGATGAGCGCAGCGAGATCGATACGGTCGAGGAGTTGACGAATTGCTTCGGCACCTGTACCACCGACGAACACCTGTGGAAATCGCTCCATGAGGAGACGATAATCGAGTTCTGAGATAACTGTTCCACTAGTGAGAGCCTGGAGCTTGTCTCGCATATCACGATATTCTTCGTCGAGTTCTTCCATTTTTGCTTCACAATCTCTCTCCATTTCACGAACTGCTTTTTCCTTCATCTCCCCTGCTTCGTGCGCTATTTTTGCTTCATTGAGCATGCCGGTGAATTCTTTTTGCATCTCAGTACGAGTTTGCTTAAATCTGTCCTCAAGAGAACCGAGTGCATCCTTGCGAAAATCCTCGTGAACATCGATGATGAGATAGGCTGCGAAGTAGACAACTTGATCGAGTTTTTTGACTGGGATGTCGAGCATGAGACCAACGCGAGAAGGAACTGATTTGAGGAACCAGATGTGTGCAACAGGAGACGCGAGCTCAATATGAGCCATGCGCTGTCGTCGAACCTGACTCGTCGTCACTTCTACTCCACATCGCTCACACACTATACCCTTGTATCGGATTCGTTTGTATTTTCCACACGCACATTCGTAGTTTTTTCGTGGTCAGAAAATCTGCTCACAGAAAAGACCTCCTCGTTCAGGACGCTGAGTACGGTAGTTGATTGTTTCTGAGATGAGGATTTCTCCGTGTGACTGAGCGAGGATATCTTCTTTTTTTGCAATAGAGATAGAAATACCTCGGATTTTGTTGAGGTTTTTCCCGGCTGTGATATTTTGTTTCCCGGCATTTTTACCAATCGCAGAGTAGTCAGTGATTCTGTCATTGAGGAAATCTGTCATCTCATCAGTGAGGTATGGATTCATGTTGTCATCACCGAGGAATCATTTTTCTGTTTCAAACAGATCTGATTCGTCTGCAATTCCAGGCTGAGCGTCATCATTATCATCTTCTGGGATAACAATTTCCTCTTCTGTTGTCTCTTCTACGAGATCAAAAGAATCGAGCTCTGTTTCTGGTGTATCATTGATTTGAGAATCATCGTGTGTCATAAAAGCAAAGATTAAGAAATTGAGTTGATTATTCTGCTTCCGTAGAAGTAGCTGCGATCTCTGAGAGGACTTCTACCTCTCCCATGCGGTCAGCGTAGATGTCACCGCGTTCCTGGACTTCATAGCCCTCGAGGAGTTCCATCTTGAGGCCGAGAGCTTGGAGCTCTTTTATCATGACATGGAATGACTCTGGGACACTTGGTCGCTTGATGTGTTCGTTTTTGACAATCGCTCGGTATGCCTGAGTACGACCTGTGATATCATCTGATTTGATTGTGAGAATTTCCTGGAGGATATTTGCCGCACCATATCCCTGAATAGCCCAACATTCCATTTCTCCGAATCTCTGACCTCCATTCTGAGCTTTACCTCCGAGTGGTTGCTGAGTGATCATAGAGTATGGACCGACTGCACGAGCATGAATCTTATCTTCGACAAAATGGTGAAGCTTGAGCATATACACAGTTCCCAGCATTGTATTTTCCTGGAATGGTTCGCCTGTCTGTCCATCGTAGAGCTGTACCTTCCCTGTCGTATCCATACCTGCTTGTTTCATGAGGTCATGAATCACATCAATATTGATACCGTTCAGGACTGGAGTCGCTACTTTGATGCCGAGATTGCGAGCAGCCTCACCGAGATGAGCCTCGAGTACTTGACCGATATTCATACGAGAGACGACACCGAGTGGATTCAAGATGATATCTACTGGTTCACCGTCTGCAGTGTGAGGCATATCCTCAGATGGGACGATGCGTGCGACGATACCCTTGTTTCCGTGTCGACCAGCCATCTTGTCACCTACCTCGATTTTGCGAGTTTGAGCGACATAGACTTTTACCTGCTGGAATACACCTGTTGCGAGATTGTCCCCTTCTTCTTTTCGGAGAATCTGGACATCGATAACCTTTCCTCCTGACCCTGATGGGATATAGAGAGAAGAGTCTTTTACATCTTTTGATTTATCACCGAAGATAGCACGGAGAAGTCGCTCCTCTGGAGAGAGTTCTTGTTCACCTTTTGGAGTGATTTTACCGACGAGGAGGTCGCCTCATTTGACGAAAGCACCGACACGAATAATACCATTTTCATCGAGGTCACTGAGTTTCGCTGAAGAAACATTTGGTATATCGTTCGTAGTACTCTCAGGTCAGAGCTTTGTTTCGCGGACATCGAGTGTGTATTCGTTGATGGAGACATGGGTGAACATGTCGTTTTCGACAAGCCTGGAATTGAGGATGACCGCATCTTCAAAGTTATATCCGTTCCATGACATGTACGCTACTCGGAGATTGTGTCCGAGAGCGAGTTCACCATTTTCCATAGCATGACCATCGACGAGGATATCTCCTTCGAGAAAATCCTGACCATGACTCACACGAGGGTATTGGTGGAGTTGCATATCATGATTTGATCGCTCAAATGTGATGAGTTCGTAGGTTTTCTTTTCACCGTTGTCGTACATGACTGTGACATGTTTTGCATCGACACCGAGAACTTTTCCATTGTGTTCTGCACGGACACAGTATCCACTCTTGTACCCGAACTCGAGTTCATTTCCTGTACCGACAATTGGCGAAGTTGAGTGAACGAGTGGAACAGCCTGACGCATCATGTTCGATCCCATTTCTGCACGAGTCGCATCATCATGTTCGAGGAACGGGATGAGAGATGTTGTTTCTGAGACGATTTGTTTTGGAGAGACATCAATATGTGTGATATCACGAACATAGACGATAGTCGCTTCACTATTCTGACGAGCACCGAGACGAGTATCAGAGAAGTTACCGTGAGTATCAATTGGAGAATTCGCTTCAGCAATAGTAAAGTCACGCTCTACATACGCATCCACATATTCGTATTTATCTGTCAGATATCCTCGGACGAGAATTTCTGCATCTTTGCTATTTTTCTTGATTGCATCTGCATGTGCAGCAGTCATGAGTGTTTTTTCTGGGACGATAACCTTGCCTTTTGTATCGACTATATCATCGAGCGAGATACGGTTGATAGCTGATTTCCCATCGTTGGGAACGAAGTGAGAAACAAT
>JAGOOR010000016.1:0-5240 GCA_017992415.1 Candidatus Altimarinota bacterium | reverse complement strand
CTGCATGTGCAGCAGTCATGAGTGTTTTTTCTGGGACGATAACCTTGCCTTTTGTATCGACTATATCATCGAGCGAGATACGGTTGATAGCTGATTTCCCATCGTTGGGAACGAAGTGAGAAACAATTCGATATGGTGTCTGGAGGAAGCCGTATTTATCAACACGAGAGTACGATGCAAAGTGGAGAACGAGACCGATATTCGGACCTTCTGGAGTCGCAATAGGACAGATACGACCGTATTGAGTTGGGTGGACATCTCGGACTTCGAACGATGCTCGCTCACGAGTGAGACCACCAGGTCCCATCGCAGAGATACGGCGTTTGTGTCCGAGCTCTGAGAGAGGATTACTCTGATCCATGAATTGAGACAACTGTGAGCTTGAGAAAAATTCTTTTACCACTGCTTCAATAGGACGATGATTGATAAAGCTTCGTGCTGTTGATTCATCGAGATTGAGAACGGTCATACGATCCTTGGCAATTCGCTCCATTCGTGCGAGACCGACGAGGAATTTCTCCTGAACGAGCTCACCAACTGAACGGATACGACGATTATCGAGACGATCGATATCATCTGGGGTCGCTGTAGGATCACCGAGCTGGAGCTTCATGAGGTAGCGAAGTGTTTCGACCACATCCTCTGTTGAGAGATATCGTCCATCACCTTCGTATTTGTCATTTACACCAAGTTTTCGAGCCATTTTGAGTCGTGCGACTTCACCGAGGTCAAATCGTTTTGGTCCATAAAAAGTCGTACGGAAGAGGTCTTCTACTCGTTCATCTGTACCGAGATCACCCGGACGAATGAGCTTGTAGAGTGCGTGCCATGCATCGACTTGGTTTTTTGTTTTGTCTTTGTCGAGCGTCGGCTGGAGAAATGTCGCGATAGCTTCTTTGTCTCCGCTAAATGCTTTGATAAGTGCAGCATCACTCTCGAGACCAAATGCTCGGAGGAGTGTCGTTGCTGGCATCTTGCGTTTCTTGTCTATTCGGACTGTGATAACTCCCCTCTTGTCGACTGAGAACTCGAGCCATGCACCTTTTTTTGGTTTGATTTTTGCAGTGTAGATACCAGCATCAGCTTCAAATGAGATACCATCAGCCTTGATAATCTGGTGAACAATAACTCGCTCGACACCATTGACGATAAATGTTCCTTTTGAAGTCATGAGTGGGATACCTCCGAGAAAGACGGTGTCTTCTTTGATTTCTCCTGTTTCCTTATTCAACATCTGGAGTTTTACACGGAGGTATGACTCGTAGTTGAGATTTTTTCGACGACATTCTTTTGGACTATAGCGTGGTTCTTCGAGCTCCATTCCCTTGAAGTGAATTTCGACTCGTTCTTCTGAAAAGTCAGTCACAGGAAAGACGCTCTCAAGAGCTTCCTGAAGTCCGTAATCGATAAATGATGCATATGAATCGAGCTGCGCTGCGATGAGCTCGGGCATCTCTACAATAGAACGATCTTCTGTGAAGAAGTGTCGTCCAGAACGAACATAGAGGGCACCGTGTGTTGCCTTCTCGACTCGTGATGACTTGATAGCAACAGGAGATGCGACATCTCGTTTTGAAACTTTTGGTTCTGCGATTTTTTTCTTAGATGCGAGTGTTTTTGCACTCGGTGTTTTCTCTTTTTTTGCAACTGGTTTTTTTGGTGCTGCTTCTTTTTTTGCAGCTACTTTTGCAGGTTTTGATACCTTCGTTGTTTTTGCAACTGGTGAAGTCTTTGGAGTAGACTTTTTTGCAGTCTTTGTGGTTATTTTAACCTCCTTTTTAACTGCTTTTGTAGCAGGTGGAGTCTTTTTAACTGCTTTTTTTTCTACTACCTGAGTGCTCTTTGGAGACACTTTCGTACCTGCTTTTGCAGGTTTTGTGGTTTTTTTCGCAGTCATAAACGAAGGAGAAGGAGATAAAATACACAGAAAAAACGCATAGGTATACTATACGATAGACACGGACGAGTTATCTAGTAGGTTCGTGCACGAAAATTGTCGGAAAAAATCTTTATGCGAGGAGTATAGTATCCCTCTTTCTATTGTCAAATGATTTTCTCTTGAAATTTTTAAAAGGCTATAATTCGTCGTCAGAAACAGCTAAAAAAGAGTCTGAAATTGGTCTATACGTATTAATATCGAGATAGTCTTCCATCTCAGTGACATGTTCTCCAAAATTTCTCTGTGCCCGCTGAATATCTGATTTGAGTTGTTCCGGAATAACATGCAAATCTAAAACTTCTGCCACTCACAGTCGATGCTCACCAAGAACACTCTGGACAACCTGAGAACAATGACAAAATGTACAATTGTTCTTACACGATCAAGCAGCTCGATTTATCGAACGCAATGCGGCTTCCTTAGAAAATGGCTTTGGCTCACTTCGCATACATATATTATATACTATTTAATATATTTTGTAAAGAGAATAGACTCTTTTTTTATTGAGTATTCTCGGCCGAAAATTGCATTAATAGAAAATATACGGCACAATACAGGTATATTATTTATAAATAAGCAATATGGCACTCTACTGAGAAACACCCTCAAATATTATCATAAAAGACCTCCCGAAACGAGAGGCTCCCGAAACTGCCTATAGGCCTCGAGAAGTAGAGGCCGACGCAACACCAGAAGAAAAAATTGATTCTACTCAAAAAACCATAGAGAGATCTGCTGAAAAATTCCATGATGGTGTGACTATGGAGCATATATATAGTGCTCTCTGAGTGAATGAAACAGATACTGCGGCAGAAAAAACAAAAGCGATAGAAACATTCCAGACACAAAACGGATTACGATGAACTGGTGCAATAGACCCCTCTACTCTAGAGGCTCTCGATAAAGCAACAGGGGATGACAGAAGTTTCAGTGGAAGAGTAGAGTCTCCTGCGAATACCGTAGAGGCTGGACATGGAACAGCACAACAAGAATCAGATGGAGGAATAAAGGTCTCGGTAAGTGCTCCGTCAATAGCGGAGGGAGCTCCTCAGAAACAAGAATGAGACAGGCCCGCAGTGCCAGAAGCATCGGGTAAGGCGAGCTCCACGACAGAGGCACCAACTGTTGCAGATACAGGGACACAAGCTGAAAACTCCAGTTGGAACAACTGAATATATACACCTGCAGGGACTTTTCCATATGATAGGTCTGAGGTGGATAATAAATGAGGTACCGAGGAGAAGGATGAGATCAAATCCGACACAACAATTCCTACAGTAGCAGATACACCTCCTACATGAGAACAGAGTGGTGAGACTGTACCAACAACTCGCTCAATATCAACACCAACAATATGAAGTGGAGCTCAGAGTGGAATTCCTCCTGAAACTCCCGCAGAGTGAATCAAACCTACTACGGACAATACAACTCCCACAGAATCTTCTCAACAAGAAAATAACCAATATCCTGGGGAGTCTGGCTTTGATGCAGCGGCAAAGGAGAGTTTAGCAGGTTTTGTGAGAGGCGCATTACAAAATGATCCAAATAGTGCCACAACAATGGAATCATTTATAGCAGGAACAAAAGGGCTCAGTTATGGAGAAGCTCTCAAGATAGCAGAGAATATAGAGGGGGTAAATCCGGAGAATTTGTGACTTGCGGCAATTGGAGGCGTTGAGGGATATGATCAGGAAAAAGAAATACTCAATAATCTGTATAGTCCTGAGGACCTTGCATGAGCTTCTCTGGATGAAAGTGCCATAAGATTCAACCAAAAACCCGTGGATCCAAAATATGATGACCTTTACAATGTCGACGAAGCTGAGCGGAATATTGCCCCATACCAACCGTCAGAGTATATCGATGTAGAAGGAAAAACTCTTGATGAAAGAATGAAATTACAAAAATTGCCGGAGGCAACTCAACAAAGAATTCGCGACTCACTTGAATTGCAAAATAATAATGCTCCAGCTAGTTTTCAAGGTTCGCCAATACCATATTTGCAGAGAAATTTTTATTGAATGAATATGAGAGACCTCTGAGACAGCGCTTACTCAAACATGGATGGTAATTTAAGCGCAATAAATGGAGTCAATCCATGAGCTAGGGTAGAGAATAAGATATCCTCGATGGCAGCATGAAAAGCATTTAATGCTCAAATAGATTGAAAGACAGGTCAGACTTTTATTCCCGGTATTGGAAAAATCGTCTATGCAGGAGGTAAACATAATGGACCTAGAATGGACCTAGATGAGGACAAAGGCATATTGATAACTGAAGAAGGTAATAGTTTTTGAGCACCTGTTGGCTCAATCATCTCTGAACGAGACACTAGTTATCCAGTATTTAAAGCAGGATCGGATGGTCAATTGAAGCAAATAGGTTACATCAATAGTCCTGATATATATGGTGGAAATGGAAGATTTGTCTGAAAGGATCCTTTTGAGAACCCGCCACCTAAGCCCGAGCAATTATCAGATACTATCAAGCTCTAGAGCTCTCGGTCATCATAAGGAAAAACAGAAGAAATTAATAGGAATGTAAAAATCCCCACGTTTCCGCGGGGATTATTTCGAACACAGTTCCCAAGATTAGTTCGGATTGAGGTCACACGTGTACTCAGCACAAGAATATGTGTGATTACGACCGCTTGGATTCGTTACTCGTCTTTCACAGTCTTTGAAACACTTAGCTCCCGAAGTTGGACAAGTATTCAATGCTAAACTCGCATTTGATGGACACGTGGTATCAGGATGTGAATCAGCTTGTTTATTAATTCTCGCTTTGTAAGTCCATCTGAGAACAGGTGTAGATTATGTCGCAGGGGGTGTCGTAACAACGTTTCCGATACCGTTACAGAGTTTTTCTATTTTTGTCACACGAACATTGGTAGATTCCGAGAAGACTCCTGCGATTGTACGATATCCATATTTTCCTTTTGTAGCACTGGGTATACCAAAATAGTCGCCATCGGCATTACGTGCAGCCCCCAAATATTTCTCCGAAACACCATCCATAAGAAAAGCTGCACCTGTGCCATCATATCATTTTCTGTTTGCATCATCAACTATAAAATCCGTATAATATCTATAGAGGCATGCTAGATCATAGTTTGCAGTATCTGTGAGAGGAACATTGACCCAGCCTGAACCACCGCTACTTGGTGCGCTTCCGCTGGATATTTTTTCAGCGATGACTGCCCAGCTCATGGATGTAGTCATTACTCGTGAAGGGCCTGAGGGAACATTTTCAAATCGTACCGTGTGATTCCCAGGTTCTAGCATTTTTACACAGCTCGTAG
>JAGOOR010000015.1:16728-19961 GCA_017992415.1 Candidatus Altimarinota bacterium | reverse complement strand
ACAGGCTCTTCCCCGAGCGCATTGCTGCTTTACCCTTGCGGGACTATCCGGTATTAATCCATCTTTCGATGGGCTATCCCTGACTTGGGGGGAGATACCAATACATTACTCTCTCGTTCGCCACTCAAACCGGAAATTTCATATTCATCCAGGCAAGCCCTTCAAAATAATCTATATGGTTCGCGTTCGACTTGCATGTGTTAGGCGCACCGCCAGCGTTCATCCTGAGCTATGATCAAACTCTTTAAAACGTATATAATTGAATTTTTGATTTTTTAACGTGCTGAATATGCACGGAAGCCTCACCTTCTTTGTGTACTGATTATGTAAAGGAGCAATGTATTTTCCCCACCGGTTGGTGAAGAAAAGACGAGGCGTAATATAGAGAAAAAACACCCCATGTCAAAAGTTTTTTGAAAAATGCACTTTTATTGTTCAAATAAATAAAAAACGACCTGTTGACTTCAAGAATCTAAATGAAAAAAGGAGTATTTTTGGAGGTTTATAAGAGAATAAAAAATACTACTAGTAAAGACGAGTACAAAATGTGTTCTAGGATATATAGGCAATATGGACGTTTTTCTCGAGACCAGACTATGAAAAAGTTTTGCAAAGTGCTTTTGACTGTGGTAATCTAATAGTGTGTTACAGGATATCAAATAAATGAACAGAACAGTATGGCTATAATTTTTTCATCTGATAATGACACTCCAACAGGTAATTCTCTGTGATATGAAACATTTGAAAATGAGGGAAGACTTGAAGCTGAAGTAGAAAACATCAAACACCGAGTCTCGGAAGGAATCAGACAAATTGCACAGAAGCTGGAAGGGGCATCAGAGAGCTATGAACAGACAACACTGGAACAAGCTCATAATACAAAAAAAATACTTACTGAGGAAGATACTATTACAGAAGGGCACGATGGTAAAAAATATTTTTTAAAAATACGGACTCTGGATATTTCTGGTATGATACCCCTTGAGGTCAAGCTCGTATACGTTATCCGCCGTCTTATCGGCATAGCGAAAATAATTGGAGATACTGCAATACTCGAATGACTTTTAATTGGTCTCAATGCTACCAGCACACCATCCCTCTCTGAGATGAACGAGCTTATTAATTATCTCGCAGAGACCAATCCTAATTCTGGTTATCTGACAAATCAGGGAGGGGTGATTATGGAGAGAGCTCGCAAAAAAATCCGCTGGCTTTTGTGATATATCAACGATGGTATGATTGATAAAAAAACTTTTGTGCATGTTATCGGATGATACAGTCCAAATCTACACGGTGCGCTCGAAAAACGATACCCTCACAAATCAAGCAATTGAAATATAGAAGAAATACCACTCTCCATTCAAGATTCATACTCCGATGATCTCTGGGTCAACGCGGGCATCTCGGCATATGATGGGTTTTTTAAAGCGACCATGCTCATCGATTCTCAGAGCGAGAAATTCCAGTCCCAGGTGGATCATTTTACCTCCTCTAGAGATGCAGTGGACACCCTCAGGTCTCCACGAAATCTGTCTCCAATAACTGATGAAAGAATGCGAGAGCACCTCGAAAAAGCAGGGAGCGGCGTGGTGTGACTCAGAATCATTTTCAAAAAATCGACACACTGGTCACTGATCGCAAAGCAGATTTTTGACCCATATCATGGGAGATTAATTAAGGTGGTGGAGAGAGATGTCTACGATGATGTATTTATAAAAAATGTTCTCCTTGAAATCGGAGCAACTATCAAGATTCTACAATCAGGCAATATCATAGAAAAAATGCCTCTCTCGATCGTAGATGTACTCAGAGAATTTGGCATACCGAAAGAGGTAGCGCTACAGGGATGACCAGCTATGGTGGAGTATTTCCAAGAGAAACACAAAAACTCTCGATAAGACAACTATAAGGTTTTACTTTATCACGACCTCCTTATAGAAGAGGTTTTTTTGTTATATTAATCGGGCCTGTTTGTACCTTATTTGCACTCTAGAAACTAGTATGATATACTATCTACATGCCTCTAGAAAATTTTCAAAAAATCTCATCGAGAAACAAAAAACAAAAATCTCAGATAGAAAAATCCACTGAGAGAAAAACAGTACAAGATAGAGTGCGTGCGATTATGAAGCACGAAAAGACCGAAAGTCATAATAAAATTGTTGGAGAAACTCGGATGAAGCTCAAAGAATTATTCTCTGATATCAAAACCAAAAATACCCCTTCCAAGAAAACACGCTCGGGAAAAGGGTGAGAAAGTAAGACTGACTGGACCTACAAAGGAATTGGAGGAAAAGCCGTAAAAACCGAAGACGGAACAGAGAAAATGAAAGTTTTTGGATTAAAATTTGGAAACGGAAATGGAGAAATTGCTCTCGGAGCAATGCATGAAAGCCAACAAGATATGCCATGAGGAGAATCACGAGGAACTCTCGGTGCAGGCATTATTGGAACAATCAAATTCTAAATTTATAAAGTAAAAAGTTTTGAAAAAACTTGCTCACACAATACTCCCCCTATAATATACACTCATGTCTCTCAATACTGGAAATGATAGTCTCGACGGTCTCAACCTCTCAGGAAAGGTCGCCGAACAAAGTGAACAACAGCGCGAAGAAGCTGCGGCAGCCCTCGCGGGTATAGCAAAGACTCAGAAGGATGAAAAGAAAGCACAAAAATATGACATCTGGCTCTCTGAACTCGTAAAAAAGCTCCTCCAAAGCTCTGTCTATGACCATGTCATCAATCAACTCGTACCACTTCTCAATGTCAGATGTCCTTCACATCTCCTCCTCGGATATCTCCTCCCTCTCTCCGATGAATATATGCTTCTTGTCCGGGAAAGTCTAGGATTAACTGAAGTGACTCTCCCCAATCACACAGCATTTACTGAGCGAAAGACCTACAGTGAGCCACTAGATCCAGAACTCGCCCGTCACCTCAATATCTGGATGGAGACACTCAAATGATGTATCACCATAGAAGCATCTCAAACATCCACGAAGAAAATCAATGATATGATGAATGACATCCACGAAGAAGGTCTCGTCAAGCTCTCTGCGCATGTCATCGCTCACTTTCTCTATGATCATGGTATAGATATAGTTCCTGCCGACGCTGCTCGTGTTGCGAGAGGTATTACGAAGAAGATGATCCTTTTGATACAGTGAATTGCGATTGATGACTTCTTTGGAAGTGAACCAATCCCAATGCCAGAAAGCCCAGTGATATAA
>JAGOOR010000015.1:0-16628 GCA_017992415.1 Candidatus Altimarinota bacterium | reverse complement strand
TCCTGCCGACGCTGCTCGTGTTGCGAGAGGTATTACGAAGAAGATGATCCTTTTGATACAGTGAATTGCGATTGATGACTTCTTTGGAAGTGAACCAATCCCAATGCCAGAAAGCCCAGTGATATAACCATAAATTCTTCACGATACTGTCCGAGCTCTATTGGGAGAAGTGACCATCGCTGACTCCCAAAAAGAGAAATCACCTCACTCAAGTACGTCACAGCAAACCATGGAATATATCCGATAAAATAAGCGAGCGAAGTAGAAAAAGAGCTGACAAGCAATGCAGCTATTCCTCCGTACATCAGTACAGGGATAGCGGGAGCGGCGAGGAGATTTGCCAATGGTCAGACAAGTGAAAATGTCCCAAAATAAAAGAGCGTGATGGGGAAAGTCCCAATAGTCGCGGCGACTGTGAGTGACATCGCTTCGTCAAAAAATGACCCCAAAAATCCGAAAAATTTCGTGAGTTGTTTTCCAAAAGAAATAATACAGATAACCGAAAGAAAGGAGAGCTGAAGACCAATATCGTAGGCAAGAGAAAGTGGGTTCAAAAAGGCGAGAATGACAGCAACAATGAGAGGGAGGAGCAGTGGAGAGAACCGATATCACCACAAACTCGCGCTATAACCAATAATGCCCATGAGAGCTGCGCGCCATACCGGAGTATCACCTCCGACAAGGAGAACAAAGCCACCTATAGTACATGTAATAAGAGCAATACGAATCCACGGCGTGACAGAACGGAGAAAAAGTGAGAGAAAGATAATCAGCATCATCACATTTGACCCACTCACGACCATAATATGCATCAGTCATGAGGCTTTGAGATCTTCCTTGAGTTCTGCATCGAGATTATTCTTTTGTCCGAGAATGATACCTCAGAGGATATCGCGTCATCGGGCAGGAAAAATCTCCGTGAGTTGCTGATCGAACCATATCCTCATTCTGATAAATATATTATATTTCTCTGGTGGAATTTTATGAACAGTAAATGAACGAAACTCTGCAATAATTTTTCTATTGCTCAATTGTTTTTCTGCTTGATAGTCAGGCGTATCCTGAGGAAAAGAGAAACGGCCAAAAGCTGTCACGCTATCACCCGGTAAGAGCGAGAGATTCGGAGGCATAGAAACAGAGATATCGAGTGGTTTTTCAAGAATCTCTTCATCAATATGAGAAACCGTTACGCGGTATTTATGTGAAAATTCACTCACACTCAAGAGGTCTCCCGCAATACCCGATATAGACCTCGTAGGGCCATCCCAACCTACCAGAGAACCGAGTTTTTCTCGTCGCTCCTGGAGAGATTGATATGCATGGACTGCGAAAATATACCCCGCCAGGAGGAGTAATGCAATGCAGAGTAATGCTTTCCAGTTTTTCCAAAAAAAGACAGACGAAATAAGTATCAAAAAAACAACCAGCCATATCCCCGTCTCGAACCAGACATCTCCGATAAAAATACCCGTAAGAAAGGAAAGAAGAAAATACATAAAAAAATAATACCCCTCGACAGGAGACCTGCAAGAAAAAAATTCATGAACAAGAAAATATGCTCTTGACGATAATCTTTTATCTTATGAGAATTCCTCTAACTCTAGCGCTGATATCTCGAAAAAAGTTAACAACAGAATCAGGATGGAATTTAGGAAATTTATATTCTTGAAGAAATGGGAGTTCATGTTTGATAAATTCTTCCAACAATAATCGTTCTGAAAAAGACAGGGGTCCTTCAAAAAAAAGTCTAGAATAAGTGGTGGCATTACTAGGGAAATATTTCCATTGAAACGAATGAGGTTCTCTACATAAGTCATAGAATTCCTGCAAGACTCATTGTAATTCGTCAGTATTCATGGGTTCATCATCCCAACGAAAAATATCGAATGTGCCAGTCATTTTTGTATTCCGTCCGACAGCTTCTGGAGTCTTCTGATAGATTAAAAACAATTTATCAAGTAAGGCCTCTCAAGTTTCATCAATAACCTCTCCGTTTCTCATAAAAATAATTAGAATTCTCGGGTATTTACTTTGCGGGAAGATGTATCAAGTAGATCTTGTATCTGTTCGAGAATCTTCTGAGCTTCATCTGGGATAGATTGCACTTCTGGAGTTACTGGCGATGACGAAACGGGAGCATCTTTCTCACGAGAAATATAGGCTATAGAGAGTCCTGACATTAGAGCAAATACACCACCTCCGATCAGTACTTCTTTGAGTCTTCGATTTGTATGAGCTAGTTGACGCTGAGAGTCATCAAGAGAGAGAATTCGCTCTCATTGTTTTCTATTTTGCAGCTGAAGTATCTCTATCCATTCATCATCGGTCAAGTCAGTGTCAACATTAATCACATCAGTTGTCTCAATAAAAAAATCATCCCACTGAGCACGAGTGCCATTCAAAATCAAATCATCTATTCTATCCAAGAAGTCTCCTACATGAACATCAGCTATCCAGTCCCATGCTCTCTTTTCAAAAATTGCTTCAGGGATGCCTCTTCATATAAATCACAATCAATTTTCAATAAAATTATCATGTTGTTTCATCTCTGTACGAGATTCATCCTCTCACCTATAAAATGGAGTGGTGCTCATTCATGTAATTCTTACCATAAATCTATATTTAGAATATATTAAATAATATTAGTCTAAATATTTATTTGTCAAATACTAAATACCCGCCAATCCAACACCGACGAAATAGGCAATAAGAGCAGCGATAGTACCGAGTCAGAGAGTTTGAAAAGCAGAAAAAATCCAACTATGGTTTGCAAAATATCATTTCACTCCTCATATCACCAAGAATGTAATTCCAGTGAGAAGACACGAATATGAGAAACCTCCCACATCAAAAACAAAAGGAATAAGCGGTACAAATCCTGCCACAACGAAAGAAATCAATGTCCACAGAGCCATGGATAGAGGGGTTTTGTTGCCTATTTTCTCAGACTTTGCAGAGAGGTAGGCACTGATAGACATGGACGCACCATCAGCGAAGAGGTTTGCAAGACCAAGTATAATAATTATTTTACTCGCGAGATCACCGCCTGTCGCACCAGCCACTACCGCAAAAGTCGTCACGGTTCCGTCGACAGCGCCATACACCATCTGAGGGAGATACTTGCGAAATATATCTGTTGGAGATTTTTTCTTCCGAAAAAAGAAAGTAAACATACAGATATGATAGAACGGAACTGTATTTTTGCAATGTCGCCAAGAGATATTTTGTAAGTCTGGAATTATGATTAGTATGCGTACATGAAAAAAGAGTTAATTATCATAGACGGATTCAATCTTATCTTTCGTGTCTTCTACGCCGTTCCGCCATTCCACACACGTGACGGGAAACCAGTAAATGCACTCTTTGGCTACACAAAAGCCCTCATGCAAATCATGAAAATGGATGCAGAATACATCATCATGACATTTGATAGCGGAGGGAAAACGTTTCGACACAAGGCAGATGAGACCTATAAAGCTCAGAGAGATGGCATGCCTGATGATCTCGCAAATCAAATGGGCGCTATATTTGAAATAACGGATCTACTTGGCATACCTCGTATAGCAGTACCAGGATATGAAGCAGATGACATAATTGGGACACTCGCCATAAAACACAGAGATGACATGGATAGGGTACTTATTGTTTCTTCTGATAAAGACTTATTTCAATTTATTGGTGGACATGTATTTGTCTATGATGCCATGAAGGATCGTCTCTATGATGAAGAGGAGGCGGTAAAAAAGTTTGAAGTCCACCCGAAACAAATTGTCGATTATCTTGCTCTTATAGGAGATGCTTCTGATAATATACCCTGAGTGAGATGAATTGGACCAAAGACTGCTGTCACACTCCTCGAGAAATACGATACGCTCGACAACATCATTGCAAATATTGGCGAACTTTCGCCAAAACTCCAGGCTATGATTGGTGATGGAGAAACTGCGAAACATTCTCAATTTCTCGCTACTATCAAAACAGATGTCCCCTACGATATTGACGCTATGAATTTTCGACGCAATACAACCGACATTGATTACACTCCAGTTCTCATAGAATTTCTCAAAAAATACGAATTCCGATCACTTTTGCCTGGAGATATAGTCTACACAGCACCTGTCTATAATCTGGAAAAAGAACCAGAAAAGGCACAATGAAAAACGATAAAAGAACTGCAAGAAAAAATAGAAAATTGAATACCCTACTCTCTCGCTGTTTCAGGATATCCGATGATGTCAGAGATGTCTCTGGCATTGAGTGAAGATGATGTCTATAATATTGATCTCAGTGATAGAAATGCTCACGAATTGGTCATGTCTATAATCGAACAACCAGGTGAGATGATAACCTACAACTGGAAAGAAAATGCTCGAAAAATGCTCTGGTGGCTCAAACAAAACGAGAAGTTTGCAAAGGGGTAAAAAGTGAGATAAAATAAGGAGGTAACCACCTCACTATGCCACGATTTGAAACATCAGGACACAGAAACAATACTGAAAAGAAGCCTCTAGGATGACTCTTTCAGAGATTATGAAATAAGAAATGACCTGAAAATCAGCGGGATAAACCACCTGCAAATAGAGAGATAAAAAAAGAAACTCGGGGACTCCTCTCTCGACTCCGTGAAGATGCAGAGCCAGAAAAGAGAAGACAGATAAAAGAACTCCGAAAAACGGTTTTAGCCAATCCAGATATCTCAAAAGATCGCGCAGCTATAAAGGCATACCAAGAACTCATAAAAATCACTGATCCAGAGAGATTTGAGAGAGAAATAGGAACAGCAGATGGTATTTATGGACCAAAAACACAGAAAGCCTATGAAACTGATAACAAGAGTCTCGTAAATCCTCGTCGAGCCATTCTCGAAGCTGTTTCGCCTACCCCGACTAGACCAGTAGAAAGAAAACCAGGAATCTTCAATTTTTTGACAAGATCATGAAGTGGGAAAGGTTTCACATGACAAGTCGCTCAAAAAAATTACTACAATGCTCAAGATCTCAGCAATAACTGTGGCCCAACTGCCTGTTCTATTGCAGCATCAAAATTAACAGGTAAAAATGCTGAGGCACTTGAAAAACAATTCACCAGTGATAGACCGGGAGGAATGAGTTGGGATAGTCCTCAACACTGGCTCAAGCCACTATGACTCTGAGTCAAACAAGCCAGTAGCCTCTCTGCAAGCGAAATTCATAACGAAATTAGTAAAGGGAATGTCGTAGTTACATCAGTATGACCGCGAAGCTGATTAACAAGTCAAGGCCATATTATTGCTCTCGTATGATCTCGCAAGACAGCTGATGGATATTGATTTGTAAATGCAGACCCAAACTACAGAAATATACTTCGTTGATATGATTTCATAGATGATGACCGTCTCAAATGAGGTGGAGCAAAACAATATTGGGTCGTCTCAAAAAATTCAAATATAGCCTAATATTTCTAAAATAGGAGAAATTTGCAAAGGGCTAAAAAATAGGATAAAATAAGGAGGTAATCACCTCACTATGCCACGACTTGAAACATCAGGACACAGAGATAATACTGAAAAAAAGCCTCTCAAAGGCCTCTTTCAGCGATTATGAGATAAGAAATGACCTGAAACAGAAAAAAGAGAAATGGCAGAAAAACCCCTAAGAAAACTCGGAGATATTTTGAGAAATGCTAGTACACCGAGAGAAAAAGAGGCCATGTCAGCAAATAGAGAGATAAAAAAAGAAACTCGTGGACTCCTCTCTCGTCTTCGTGAAAATGTAGAACCAGGGAGAAGACAACAGATTCAGGAGCTCCGAAAGACAGTTGTTGCAAATCCAGATATCTCAAAAGATAGAGAAGCGGTGAGAGCATACCAAGAGCTCATCAAAATCACAGATCCTGAGCGATTTGCACGAGAAATAGGAGAAGTAGACGGTATCTACGGACCAAAAACAAAAAAAGCATACGAAGTCGACAAGCAAACACTCGATAAACCTCGTCCTGCTATACTCTCAGCTCTCTCATCCAATACACAAAAAGAAACACCAGAGGCCAGAACACAAAAGGTGAGGAAATGAGGTACATGATTTGGTAATTTTCTCAAATTCAATAATGGTGGAAGTGGCGGAATAGGATGAAAGATTAACTCTCTTCCAAAACAATACTCAAGCAAAGGAACAACTCTTTGTTCACAAACTGCCCGTCTCAATCTCAACAGACTCTGAATTAGTGTACCATCTGGTGACGCCGATTCGGTCTTTGGCCAATATCGTGGCGGTGGAAGGGGAAGTGGAATGCTCAAATTCGATTCAGGAGGATTTAATCCACCAGCAGGAGCGACAGTAGCAGATATCATGCTCGATACACCAAAACTCCCAAACTATAGTAGAGATTATGGTCACAGATTTGCAGCATACAAACAAGGTGGAAAATGGTATGCACTCGATCCGTACTATGGGGGAACTACTAGCCCTATTCCTCTTGATAATTTCCTGTCTCGATTTCAAGGAAGACAAGGCTACAGTGTTCGCGGAACAGCATTTTACGATGCGGGCAATAGTGTAGCATAATTCACATTATCCCGCGATAAATTTCCCGTCAAAATATGCAGCATGGACTTGAAAGAGTCCGTGTTTTTTGAAAACTCCAAGAAATGAATCAATCGAAGGGTAAAATAATCGAGCTTTTTGTCTGCCTGAGAGAGGGTCATAGAAAAGTTTTGATTCAATGTTCTCTGTCGATAATCTCTCTGTGCTCACCTGGTCAACACCGATGAGCTCACCTGTCCCCATAGCAATACCATATCTGTCACCATAATGAACTGCTGGACTTGCTGGAAGTACAAAGACCGATCGTGCTCATTGTTCGAGCAACATATCAACAATAACCTGCATAGTCGTTCCTCGTACAATAGAATCATCAATGAGAAGTATGTCCTCGCCGACAATATACTCTGGGTGGAGAATAAATTTATCTCGTACAATTGCTTCTCTATCATCTTGGAGTGAAGCCATAAATGAACGCTCTGAATGTGGTTTTCTGGTGATACCATTTGGCATATCCTCGGGCATGCCATAGACATGAAGTGCACCTTTTCTCATGATATTGGCACCATTTGGCACAGCACATATCTGTGTAAATCGAAGTTCTGGATAGGCCGCTCGCAATTCCTGAGCCGCAGATAATCACAAATCATAGCGTACCTTTGTATTTTCTACTCCGTAGAGTCGAGATCCATCTTTTGCCAGATAGACGAATTCAAAAACATCAGGATGCATCTGGTACTGTTCGTTGAGTAAATATTCGGGTTCAGTGCCTGGGAAATAGAGTGAACCATGAGGGATTTCACCCACGGTCTCATATCAGAGTGAATCAAAAAAGTGATTCTCTGAGCTGATAATCTCCTTGTTTCAAGTTTTTCAGAGTACCGTTGGTCGAATACCATATCTGTCCTTGAATACAAATGACTCTGACTGAAATTTACCAATAGCAGAATAACCACCAGGGAAAGTATCTATAACTCGCTTCACAGATTCGCGAATAGCGTGACGCACTTCAGTTTGACCAGGGGCCCGAAGAGTCTCGACTATATGGTGAAGAACAAATCGTGCAAGTGTCTCAGTATCGCCCAGAGTTTGAAATGTATATCCGGGCATATGGTCACGGCGAATGAGCTCATGTCATGGGATATTCCCATTAAATAATATTTCCAGCTGAGTATCATTGTCTCCTATTTTGAACGGTTGAGAATTATGAGAATTATGAGTTCATGAAGTCTTATACCGAGTATGTCCGAAAGCAACAGTTGGGCCTACAGTGTCAAATTCTGGTCACATAAGCCTAATTTTCTGCAGCAATCTCTCGTTTACCTTGCGTTCTCGTACAACACAATCTATCTCCCCTCAGACATACATCAGAGCTCCAACAGCATCAGGTCATCGATGCCTCAATCATTCAAGAGAATGAGCAAGATCGTGAGCAACACCATTGGTAGAATCAGAAAGTATTCACACTATTCAGCACATAAAAAAATATTATCCAATTTTTGACAATTGAAAGATAAAAGCATTGATAGTATCATTGACAATAAACAGAGAAAATGCGAGCTGAAGACAAAACTTGCAAAAAGCCAAAATTTACTAAACTCACTTGAGCTGTTGGGAATTCGCCAAGTGGTAAGGCTCCGGACTCTGAATCCGGCACCGGGGGTTCGAATCCCTCATTCCCAACCATAATTAATTCAATCGGTCTTCGAGTCCTGTTTGAATTACTCGTTTTGCCATTCAAGAAAGAGCTCCCATTTCCAAACAATATATACTCAAAAATCTCATCATTTAGATGAGATTTTATTTTAAAATAAAATATACCTCTCATTTTTGAGAGGTATATTTTGTAAAAAATGAAGAATTATTTCTTCTTCTTTGGAGCAGCTTTCTTGACAGCTTTTTTAGGAGCAGCCTTCTTTGCAACAGCTTTTTTTGCTGGTGCTTTCTTGACTACCTTTTTAGGAGCAGCCTTCTTTGCTGGTGCTTTCTTGACTACCTTTTTAGGAGCAGCTTTTTTTGCAACAACTTTTTTCTTTGGAGCAGCTTTTTTAGGAGCAGCTTTTTTCTTTGCAACTGGCATAGAAAAAAAGATTAATAAAATAAAAAACGGAACGAAAAAAATTGTATATAATTCTGCATGAATTGCATAATAATTCCTCTTCCCAAAAATCATATTCATGCGAAAAAATAACACTACAAATAATAAATACTATTTTCAAAAACATAGAGAAAGCCTTTCATGAAAAGAAAAATAAATGATTTTATATAAAAATAAAATAAAAATAAAAATATTTTTATACAAGATTTAGCTTATAGAAGCCAAAAACAGAGCATATAAAAAATAAATTAAATAAATAAATATTTATTTCAACATATAAAAAACCTCTTCGAGAGGCTAAAAACTAGGCAATAAAATAAAAATAAAAATATTTATATAAAATAACTATTTCCTGTTTTTATTATATACATAGGCCCCATGGGTATCATTTTTTACAAAAAAATATGTATTTTTTGAAAAAAATCTAAGAATTTAGAATTCTACAACAAGTGTTTTTGCCCTTCAGAATCAGGAAAATGAGAGGTGTAAAAATGTTTTTTCTTATGCGTGTAGAGATCATCTTGGCGTGCGAGCTTGAGATATTCTTCTGGAAAAATGAAGTATTTAAGCGCTTCCTCGAGGTATATAGTATTCTGACTTCACTTTGCAAACAGTAAATATTTGTCAGGATCATTCACAATCAAACTCTGTATATATTCTCCGGCAACGCGTGAATCAAGAGTGAAAAATGTTTTCTCTCTCCATGATTCCGGTACCATAGGCTGAATGATCTCCATACAAACAGCACCTACAAAAATATAGTAATCTACAGGGAGTGCCGAGAGCTTGTACCAGAGCTCTCTGTGACGGAGAGCCTCGAGAGCACCGAGCTCACGCATATCGCCGATGAGAGCTATAGTCTTTCGTCCATCACGATCCGCGAGTCGAGCAAGCATCTCCACGCCAGCAATTATAGGCTCAAATCAGCCGTTGTAGGTGCCGTCGATGACGAGGCTATCATTGATACCCTTGAGAACATTTCAGCGGGCATGTGGGAGGTGAATATGACGAAGGTACGAAATAATCTCGAGTGGTGGTATATCCATCTGGTGAGCGACGAGAAATGCACCAGCGATGATGCCTGCGTGATGATCTCAGAGTATTGGAGAGACGAAGTGGTACTCTTCTCCCGCGAGAGACGCATCAAATTCTATTCCATCAGGATGCTCGACAGTATCACTCATGACAAAATCGCTCGTATCAGCATCTGTGCCGTACCATGTCTGACAAGAAAATTCGGATTGATTTTTATCATCCGCGTTGCCGATAGCATAAGTTTTCTTCTGTGAGCGCCGGAGGACTTTTTCTTTTTCAGCATAGTATGCCTCGACTGTCCCAAATCCCTCAATATGCGATGGAGAGAGGCGGGTAAAAAGCATGATATCGGGCTCGACAATATCTATCTGGATATCCATCTCGCCAATGTGATCAACGCCATATTCGAGGACGAGAATTTCTGGATAATCTGAGCGGGCAATAGTTCAAATTGCTGAAAAAAACATACCAATCCAATGAAAAATGTTTTTTCACTTGCTCCGAATCTGCAGGACCGAAAAAGCAAACCCCCACTCCCCATTATAATTTCATTCAGGTGTCCAGACATCGCGATTGGCCCGACGAAGAATTTCTGTGATGACATGTCGCGCAGTCGTCTTTCCAAAAGACCCCGTAATACCAACCACAAAAGGTTTGTGTCGGAGGATACAGAGACGAGCCAGGAGGCAGAATATTTTTTGAATCAATTTTTTCATGCAATAGTTGAAAAGTAACGGAAGTGATTATACTCAATTTATGCATACTCCAAGTTCTAACAGAGAAGAAAATGATGAAGAAAATTTTCTCCCGCGAGAAAGCTTTAGCACAACGAGCTATAATAATTTTCTACTCTTTTTCTATCGCCATATGGGTGCGTACAGACGAAATCCAAATTTCCTAAAATTCCAAAATGAAAATCCAAGATTAGAGTCAGAATTAACAGCACTATTTTCTGATCAGGTAGGAATATGAAACCCGAATTATGAACAAGAATCCAGACTTTATGAAGCTTACAGAATAATGAAATGATATTGAATTTCCGACAGGGAACTTTTTGATTAATACTGTTCAATTATCAGAGACTCGCAAAACAGAAATGGGGTTTCGGGACAACAACTGTTTGAGCGGGATGAATGCAGAAATTACATGAACACAGTCTATAGCGAGTTTTGTTGTCCCGAATGATTTTGGGTACTTTTTTCACAAAAAGTACCAAACGAATAAGAATCTTGTATGGTTCTATTTAGAATTTTCCGAATCAATACTCTGATGCATGACGGCTAAAATCTTATCTCTTAGTTCGATATTTTCTATAAATTGAAGGTGCGGTATCCGATCCAATAACCTCTCAGCCACACGCGTTTGTTCTTCAGAAGTAAGAGTTTGTACCCAATTTGTATCCAGATCTTGTATTTTTTCGATAATTTCATCATCTGACATAGTATCAATTAACGAACTCGTCAAAACAGATTTATTTACTTGTTTTTCTGAATCTGTGACAACGACTCCAGTAATACATAATCCAGCTACTATTGCAGCTGTCAGTCCTGTTCTCGTCTTGGTACTACCGCGAGATTTCTCTATTCCATCATCTGGAATATCTATATGATTTGGATTACTCATGCGGCGAGTATAAGAAAACGAACAAAAACACAAGCAAACTAGAAAACTACACTCCCCACTGACAGATAGGCCAATAGTGATTATTATTCTGCTGCGTATCAATAATACATTCACAAGAAGTACTATAGGTATCAGGATCTTTTAGATGATTCATTTTACACTTGAGATACGAGAGAATATTTCATGATATGACACTGGCAGTTGCACCTGGTTCATCAAAAGCTTTTTCAACAATATAAGTAAATAGGTGTGGGAGTCACTTGTCATACAGAACAAACTTTTGTGTGGAAACATACCAATCACCTATAGTCATTTTAAATTCACCCGTCTTACTATCTATCTGAGATTTTGGCTCAGCGAGCATAGCAATCTGTGATGGCAGATAATACTCATAGTTATCAAAAAATGTTTTCTGCGCTTCAGCAGTCGCGAGGTACTGCATGAATCTGATAACAGGATCGTTCGATGGTTTTTCTTTATTACGATTCACTCCATACTTCGTCATAGCAAAATACATATATCGTGCAAAATTTATCTGTTTTTCTGGATCCTCTTCCACCTGAGGAATAGTTGTCCATCGAACAGCATCTTCAAAATCTCTACTGTATGTTTTATCCTTTTTTGCACGATCAATAGCGAGGAGAATATCCCGTTCTGTTGATGGGTAACCAACAAGAGTTGCTACATTTTGACGAGCAAAAAGATCTGTATTTGTAAGCGTATTGAGATACGCATCACTAAACTGTGAGAGATTATTTGGCTCAAGTTTATATTTGAGAATTTTCTCAATCGTAGATCGAGACTCAACTGAATCTATCTGATCGTAGGAATTGAAGTCCTCACCCTTGTACTGCATGGTCAAGAATGGAAGCATATCAGCACTCACAGGGGTTGCGCGACCATAACCGAGAGAGACTGCTGGAACCTTTTTTTCAATCGCTTCTTCGGAGAGAAGCTCAGATATCTTGTCCCAAAATTTGGGAGTAGTTGGCATGAGATCACGATTGTAGTAGATACCAAGTGGCTCAAATCCAACAGGAATACCACGGATACCTCGAACGATTTGATTCTGTCCATCGACTTTTTGTTTTTCTTCAAAGACCAGCTCATCAACAAAGAGTGCATGAAAACGATTTTCAAAATCATCGAATTCTATGATATTTTCACCCAGAGAAACAATGTAGGGGTCGAGGTAAATATGCCCTCCATGATTTGGAACAAGGACTATATCGGGTGATACTCCCGCTTGTACCGCTCGTGGGAATATGGCGAGGAAATCTTCGTATGATCAAAAATTACGGACACGGAGTTTCATATCCCTCCGATCAACATAATTATTGAATCCTTTATTGAGGTCTTCAAAAATTGATGGAGACATATTTACTGTCCATATTTGGACTTCTTTTGTTTCTGGTTTAAATCCTTTTGCACTATCTTTTTTCCCAACACCCGAAAGCATCAGGACAAATATCAGTATAATAGCCAATCCTGCTGCAATCAAGGCTACAAAGATGAGTTTGCGCCGATTGGGAGATGGAAGTGGGAGATTATCAGCCATGAAGAATAATTACAAAAAATACACTATTATCATACCCTTTTTACCCCGAAAAATCAAATCTAGATAACCTTTTTACCGAGAAACGGTTGAAGTACCTCAGGAACTCTCACAGAACCATCTTCATTTTGGTAGTTTTCGAGAATAGCAATCATCGCTCGTCCGCATGCGAAAGCAGTTGCATCATTCGTATGAATCAATTCCAGATCACCATTTTCTCGTTTTACACGAGTTTGTAGTCTTCTTGCCTGATAGTCAGTCATGTAGTCAGCTGTATGTGTCTCACGATATTTACCTTGTCATGGAAGCCAAGCTTCTATATCAGAACCTTTTGCATTTGGCTTACCGATGTCATAAGTACATTTCTGGAGTTTTCTATACGGAATCTGGAGCTCCTGCATGAGATATTCCTGAATACCAGAGAAGAGGAGATGTTCTTCGTGCGATGTTTCTGCAGTACTGAAGCTCTCCATCTCCATTTTATCAAACTGGTGCATACGGATAATCCCCTCCATATCCTTCCCATATGTCCCTGCTTCACCACGAAACGAAGTCGCATAGCCGAGGTATCGTACTGGCATGTCCGATTCAGAGAAAACTTCATTCGCATGCATAGATCCGAGAACGTGTTCTGCACTTCCCTGAAGCCAGAGGTCCTCTCCCTCTATTTTATATCTATCTTCTCGTGGCTCAAGTCTATCCATAGCATCATAAGGTTCAGTACGAATCATATAAGGAGGCAGAATGGGCGTAAAAGGTTTTGAAGAAATCTTAAGCCCCAAATCATCAATAATTTTTTTGAGAGTTGTTTCATTCGTCAATGTCGACATCACCCATTGGATAAGCGCAAACTGGAGAAGCACTAAATCTCAGATCAGATAGGCAAATCTAGAGCCTGCGACATTGGCAGCTCTCTCTTTGTCTATCCAGCCATGAATGGCAGCAATCTCGGCATGATCTCGAGGAGTGAAACTAAATCTCGGAATTTTTCACCATTCTCGCACAACGACATTTTCTTCTTCCGTGTGACCAATTGGTGTATCATCAGTTGGGATATTGGGAATTTTTTTGAGGAGTGCGAAATGTTCGGTTTCGACCGTTTCGAATTCTTTTTCCAATGTTTGAAGTTCTTCTTTGAGTTTTTTTGCCTCTTCAAGTACGAGAGGATCAGGTTTCCCTTTCCCCATCGAGGCTGAGAGCTCATTGCGTCGTGCTCGCAGAGATTCTACTTCTTGCTGAAGTGGTTTACGCTTTTCATCGAGAGCGAGGAACGCATCAAAATCCATTTTCACGGATTTATTGACAATAGCAGCACGAACTATATCAGGATTTTCACGGATAAATTGAAGGGAAAGCATAGATGCAATTACGAATGATTGGAGGAATTATAGGAAAAAATCCTAAATAAAAAATCATTCTATCGATTACAAATAATCTGAGTTAGCGATTCCATAATTATATTAAAATGAGTTAGGCAGCTTCATTTGTTGGGTATAACCATATATCCTCTGTAGCATGGCCAATATTTACAATAAAATTCTCTGGGTTTCTAATGAACCTTACTGGTAAAATAGGAATATCGTCACACTCAGATATTATTGCAGCTCTTTTCCGATGTATATTATAAGAAATTTGTTCTAGATAATCTAAATCAATGGGTATTATTGTTCCCAATTTTTCCATTAACTCATCAAATTCTCGTTTTCATGTGCTATAATTATCAACAATAATCAAAAAAGACTGAGAAAACTTTCTATCTTCACGCTCAAAACTAAATTCAATATTACAACAATGATTGCTCTTTCAATTAGCTCAATTACCAATAGAAAAAGACTGAATAGTGCCAAATTGTGGACTAACATCTACCTCGTCCAAAATGCTCATAGCAACATCTGCTGTATGAGGTATTACAGGTAATCAATTCTGACAATACTCTCATGATATTCACTCTCAAACAGTAATTGACATACGATATTAATATAAATTAATACTCTTATTTTATAATTTATTATATCATGTCAATAATTTCAGACTTAATACATAACTAAACTAATTCAACCCCTATAGGACAGTGATCCGACCCCATAATATCAGGATGAATCGTGGTCTCGGTGATACGATCAGTGAGTTCACGAGAAGTGAGAAAATAATCAATTCTCCAACCCGAATTATTCGCTCGTGCGTTTCAGAAATTGGACCACCAACTGTAGGCACCCGTGAGGTCAGGATTTCTCTCACGAAATATATCGACAAGTCCGATATCCATGAACGCATCAAATCCCCTTCGCTCTTCTATTGTGAATCCATGCTCGCCTTCATTTTGTTTCGCATTTTTGAGATCTATTGGTTGATGAGCGACATTGAGGTCTCCACAGAAAATAACAGGTTTATGTTCCTGTAATTTTGCGAGAAAAGAACACATAGCCTTGTCCCATTCTTGACGATATTCGAGACGCGAGAGGTCATCTTTTGAATTGGGAATATAGCTCGTGACATAGTAGAAATCCTCGAATTCAAGTGCGAGTGTTCGCCCTTCATTATCAGCTTCTGTGCCGATACGATTCATGACAGCCATCGGAGCAATTTTGCTAAATACAGCAGTACCAGAATATCCTGGCCTCTCCGCAGAATTAAATATACATTGGTATCCGAGTGCCTGGATGATGTCAGTCTCAACAATTATCTGTTCGGGCTTTGCTTTGATTTCTTGGAGTCCGATGATATCGGGATTGAGTTTTTGAAGTATTTCAGGAAATCATTTTTTCATGACTGCCCTGATACCGTTTACATTCCAAGAGATGAGTTTCATAAAAAAATATTAAAAAATTTCTTTCATTTTGTTCTTTGTATTTTGTCTTTTGTACTTTTCTCAATTTTTAATTGAGAAAAATATCCTTCCAGGTGATGAGAATACTCGCGAGTATGAGAAGCATAAAACCGAATGAATGAATCATCTGTTCTATCTGTGGAGATATTTTGAACCGAGGATTCACGACATGAATAGCCTGATTCACGAGAACTATGAGACATCGTCCACCATCGAGCGCTGGGAATGGGAGAAGATTAAACACTCAGAGACTGAGTGATATCATAGCGGTAAGGATAATCAAACTTCGCACTTGTACTCCATAATCAGCAAGTGTGACAAAGACTCGACCGATAGCGACTGGACCACCAACACCGGCTACGGCTTCCTCTTTTTCTTCTTGTGTCGATTCCGCAGAGAAACTCGTACGAATAATAGCTCAAAATGTACGGAGTGAAAAGCCTATCTGCTGATACACTTCTCTCATGCCATGTACAAAAGCATCAAGAAGAGAATATTGATAACGAGACAATGTAATATTTGGAGCAATATAGGCTCAGATTTTACCCTCAATAGGGGTTATAAAAAAGGTGAGGTTTTCATTTCATCGAATGATACCAAGCTGAATTGGTCATGAAAACTGGGATAGCAATTCTGAGAGTTTTTCTGGCTCGGTAACAGCGATATCATTCATAGAGATGAGTATATCTCCTGTTTGTAACCCTACCTGCGCTGCGAGAGAGTTTGGAAGAGGGTCGATTGCGACACCCGGAGCACGAGTGAGAACTCCAGATTTTTCTGCATCAGCAAGTGTCTCAAAAATAGGAATAAGCTGAGTCCCTTTTCACACATGTGAGAGAAGTGAGCTTGGGGCGAGCTCGCGAATATGAACCGTGAGGGGTTCTGTTCATTGGAAGAAGAGTATACCGAAGAGGAATCCCGCGAGAAGAAAATTCATCGTCACACCAGCGAGAAGAATCGCAACTTGCTTCC
>JAGOOR010000014.1 GCA_017992415.1 Candidatus Altimarinota bacterium | reverse complement strand
AAAAGAAAAAAGAATATGAGCACATCAATTGTGACTTCTCAAAGCTCTCTTATACCAACTCTACTACTTTAGCCTACCTCACAGAATTTATCGCCCGGACTCATAGAAAAGGGAAAACCATTAGCTTCAAAAAAGTACACCCAAAGACTCAATATATATTTGATATGATAGGACTTTCAAAAGTGGCTGATACTCTCTTAGAGAAAAAATAAAAGATAAAAAAGAAGAGAGGCGGATATTATCTTTTCCCCAGATATGACTGCCTTTCTTTTTTGTCCATTTTCTCTATGGCATAGCGGAGCATAGTTCGTGGCATTTTCGTCGCATATTGGTCGAGAAATCATCGTAGTTCATCGATCGAACAGCGTTTCCCAACTTCTCGAAGCATCCAACCTACCGCTTTGTGAATCAAATCGTGCTTGTGTGTGAGCATTCTCTCAGCGATGTAGATTGTGAGTTTCCCATTTCACTGCTTTATCTGGTAAAAAGAAGCGAGGACAATGATGCGGTTAATCCAGAGGTCTGAACTCGCGATACATTGTGTGATAAAATCGACTCGTTCCTCGTGCGACAGGGAATTCTGGATAAAAGGTCCGATAATATGTTCACTAGATACATCAACGAGGTCCCAGTTATTAATTCCCGAAACATGTTGCATATAAAATCTCGCAATTTCTGCGATTGGATATACTTTTTTCTGTCCGAAATATACGAGCACCAGACACCCAGCTAATCGAATCTCATGATGTTTATCTCATAAAAGCATATCAACATCATCAAGTGTGAGATTGGGTGCGTATTTTTTCACGAGCTGACGCGTCTGGGGTACTGTAAGCCCGAGAAATATATCTCATTCACCATATTCTCATTCACCTGTCTTGAAAAATCTCTGTGAAATAGTCGCTCGTGCGGGATTAGCGAGAGAATGGATTTCGGAGATAAGAGACTTAATTTGTGCCATAATTGAAATGATTACCAATTTAGTTTATACTAGATTTATGGAAAGCCAATTGCCACAGGAAATAATTAATAAAATTGCTCAATTAATTTTGATAAAATCTGAAATATCTCTTCAATGTGCCAAGATACTGTGACAGGCACATGAGATACCAGATTGAAATTTTAGATTTTTTTCATCGGGCAAAATGTCCATGAACATGCTTGTAACTCATAAAAGTAAGAAATTTGTACTTAAGATACATACATTGGAAGCATTTCAAAAAAGTATTATTCGAGAAAAATGGTTAAGTGAGCAAAAAACTGGAATTGTACCTCAAATTTTAAAAATGGGTAAAGGCTGATGAGTAATGGGTGATTTCTATTTTATCATCCAAGAATTTGTACCAGGAAAATTGTTGGATTCTCCTGATCTAGTTGTCAATGATCAACAGATAGAAAGCCTAGCACAGTGAATACAGAACCTTCATACTATAAAAAGAGGGAATCATACAGGCTTTGGTAAACTAGATGAAAGTTATAATGGCCAGAGTGCAAATATAGATGAGTTCATGAAACCATTTGAAGAAAGGTTAGCAAGTAGTGATTATATTGATGATGAGATGAAATCTCGTTTTGCTGAAGCGATGAAGTATAAAAGAAGTAATATTCTTTCATATAAAGCTGCACCATCCTTGATACATGCTGACTTATACCCATGAAATATCCTTGTTGATCCAGAGACAAATACATCCCATGTAATAGATTTCTGAGATATAGGGTGGTGATTTCCAGAGAGAGATTTTGCAACTCTGATTACTCATGATTGGAGTCAAGACAATTTAGATAAATTTAATCAACTAGTATCTGAATACGAAAAAATAAATGGAGGTAAGCTTGAT
Organism: Candidatus Altimarinota bacterium; assembly: GCA_017992415.1. Taxonomy (GTDB): domain Bacteria; phylum Patescibacteriota; class Gracilibacteria; order BD1-5; family JAGOOR01; genus JAGOOR01. The sequence continues at coordinate 19,121 of JAGOOR010000014.1, read as the reverse complement.
CCTGATATGTGTGATTTGATGTATATTTGAGTTGGTATTATGAAATTTGAAAAGAGAATGAAACGAAAAAAAGTTCCACCATGAATTTCGTCGCCAAAAATCCCACTATATGATCAATTTCTGATCCCTCTGCTAGAAAAAATTGAATTAGAAATGGCTTTTTGAGGATAAAAAACTAATTTTTATACTGCTTTAATTCCCCCCTTGCTTTCTCGATTTGTCGGAGGGTCACTTCTTTTTTCTCTTGGGTGAGGCGGATGACATTTTCCGGAGCTTTATTGACGAAGGTGGGATCCATGAGTTTGACCTCGAGGATGCGGACATAGTCTTCTTTTTCTGTGATGAGTTTCTCGAGTCGTTCGATATCATCATCGTGATTGCACGAACTCGTATCCACGAAGACCTCTACCTCGCCAGCCATGCCGTAGGTGAATTTTTCACGAGAGAGTTTGTCCTTTGTGAGGGTAAAATCGACGCTACTCGCTTTCCCAAGGCCAGTGATGAGAGATATATTCCGCTCGAGAGTTGCTCGGTCACGAGGATTGGCATAGATGACGACATCGACAGCTTCACCAGGCTTTATCTTCCTTTCACCACGGATAGTACGGATGGTTTTCACGACTTCAAAGACTGCCCGTATGAGTTCCTCACTTTCTTCATCGAGGTCAAATGGGCATTCTGGCCATTCAGCGTCGATAAGAGTACTTTTCGGTGCGATAATTCCATTGAGCGCTTCCGTCACAAATGGTATGTAGGGGTGCCAGAGCTTCAGAAGTGTGAGTAATGTGTATGTCATGACCTCTTTGCCGTATTTTGAATCATCTTTTGACAGCTTGAAACATTCGATAGCGTAGTCAGCGAATTCATCACGAGTGAAGGTCATGAGTTTTTCTCCCATCATCGAGAAATCATATTTTTCCATACTCACGGTCGCATCAGTGACTGTTCGCTTCAATCTCGTCAGAATCCATCGCTCATAATCCACGAGTTTATCCCAATTTTTTGTGAGTGTTTTTTCGAGTTTTTTTGTATCTGTTTCCATGTCTTTTCCTTCTCCGACATTCATCCAGACAAATCGCGCGACATTCCAGAGTTTATTGAGAAATGTCTGATTGCTCTTCACGACATCCATGCTAAATCTCATAGGATTTCCAGGACTATTTCCGACAACGAGTGAGAGTCGGAGTGCGTCAGCTGAATACTGTTTGATGACTTCTATAGGATCGATACCATTGCCGAGAGATTTTGAGAATTTTCTCCCCTGATCATCGGTGACGAGACCATGGAGATAGATAGTTTTGAAAGGTGTCTCACCAGTCAGTTCGTAGCCAAAAAGAAGCATCCTCACGACCCAGAAAAAGAGAATATCATGACCAGTTTCCAGGACTTGTGCTGGATAGAATTTCTGGAAGAGTTCTCCTGGTTTCTGAAAATTCCAATCGAGGATAGACAGAGGCCAGAGTGCCGAAGAGAACCAGGTATCCAGGACATCCTCATCGCGGACGACATTGTCCTTCCCATGTTTTTTTATCAGAGCCGCAGGATTATCTGTGACACCGAGGAGGTCTCCTGTATTTTTGTCATAATAAGCGGGTATCTGATGTCCCCACCAGAGCTGACGACTGATACACCAATCATGGAGATTGTTCATCATGTTCTCAAAAATTGGACCAAAACGGTCTGGAACAATCTCAAAATCTTTATTTGCCCAGCCTGCCATGACTTTTTCCTTCAGTTTCTGATTATCGACGAACCACTGTGTCGAGACTATAGTTTGGACACGGACATTCCCACGCTCAGAATATCCCACTTGTGAGACATGGGGCGTTACCTTCATGAGATTTCATCGTGCACGGAGCATATCGACGACCATTTCACGCGCTTCGAGCTCGGTTTTTCCTGAGAAATCCCCAGTGTGTTCCATCATAACCCCGTTGTTATCGAGTACACGATAATCGAGTGTGAGATTGTGTCGTTTCGCCGTCTCAAAATCTGCAGGATCGTGGGCTGGCGTGATCTTCACCGCACCAGTTCAGAAATCCATATCCACCATTTCATCCGCGATGATGGGGATTTTACGATTTGCGATAGGGAGGATAGCAGTCTTTCCAATGAGCTTCTTGTATCTCTTATCCTTTGGATGGACAGCGATAGCCATGTCAGCGAGGAGAGTTTCTGGACGAGTCGTTGCGACAACGAGTTCCTTGTCTGCACCAGAGACGAAATAGGCTATTTCATAGAGAAATCCAGGCTCTTCACGGTAGATGATTTCAGCATTTGAAATAACCGTTTTATCCTTTGGACAATAGTTCACCATGTATTCTCCACGATAGATGATGCCATCGTTGTAGAGTTTTACAAAAGTATCGGTGACGAGTTTATTGTTCCCATCATCAAGAGTAAACCTCTCATGATCCCATGAGACACTGGCTCCCATCATACGCATCTGACCTGTGATAGTTCCATGACAGGCTTCCTTCCATTCCCAGACTTTTTCGAGAAAAGCCTCACGACCTATGACTTCCTTGCGGATTCATTCTTTGGCGAGATTTTTCGTGACGACATTTTGTGTCGAGATACCAGCATGATCTGTCCCAGGTACCCAGAGAGTTTCGTCTCCTTTCATTCGGTGATATCGTATCATGACATCCTGTAGTGAGAGCATGAGTGCATGACCAGTATGGAGTACTCCCGTCACATTTGGTGGGGGGAGCGGGATATAGAATGTTTTACCAGTTTTCGATTTTTTGGGAGCGTAGAGTCATTTTTTCTCCCACATTTCTGCGAGAGATGCCTCAAATTCAGAAGGAGTGTAGACCTTTGGGAATTCCATATGCAAGTGGCTTAGTGTATGAAGAATGTGACTATTCTACGGTCTGTCCAGGAAATGCAAAAAAATCCGCTCGAAAAAGCGGATTTTTGTGGGATGATGAGGGATTTGGTGAGGCCTCGACAGATTACTTTGTATTCGCAATTTGTAACCCTCAATTTTTATAAACAAGCCTTTTTTCTCCATCTTCTGTACTAAAAGGGATGTATTCTTGACCGTTTGGCTCTTTTATAAGGCTACCAATCTCTTTATAAGAGATTTTTTTGGCACCATCTTGTGTAAATAGAATAATCTCTTTCTCTCCACCATCTATCATATATGGGTAATTGTTGAGGAGACAACTTTCGCCTGTTTTCATGAAAGATAATGCAGGATTTTTTCTATTTATGCAGAGCGTTAAGTTTTCAGTTGTATTTTGAGATCTTAGGGATTTATCTTCTGATGGTGCTATTGTTCCTCTAAATTTATGAAGATGCCATCATGTATGATTACTGGTTAATTCCATTTCCTGGAATCTCTCAAAAGGAGTTTCAAATGAGACAATAGGATGCAAATCATATCATTTTTTTCATGTAAAAACGGGGTCGCTGTAGATATCTATACCACCTCTACGACGGACGACTGTTGTTCCAGAAAATATATCGATTCTTTCACCTTTCAGTTTTACAGAGAGGTCCATTCATCAGTTATCGTTTTTTCTTAAAATCATTAACAGGTTTGGTATATGTGTCGAGGTTGATCCTGTGTATTTACCAATTTCTGTATCATGGCCTGTCCAAAATTGCACATCTTTATTATCATGCTCATACACACGATTAAGTGGAATGACACCATGTTCTAGTATGCATAATCGGTGTGGTTGTGATAGCATCATCTCTGTATTTGGGCTGTTGTGAATAAAATGAGCCAAATCCACATATCATCTCCTGTGGAGAGTATCTCCTAATAATTCCATGCATGCTTGTGCAACTGCACTACGGACTTTTTCATGTACTGATTCATCCTTGCTTTTATTTGCATGTTCCGCTATAACCATTTCTGTTAATCTTGCGTACGATTCTACCTGCAAAGGTGTTATTATTCCCCCAGCCGTTGCCAAAATCTCTGTATCATCCAGAGGTCTAGCATGTTTACTTTGAGAGATTCTACGCATTGCAATCCGAGCAGCACGCCTTCCGATTATCGTAGAATGTGCGTCGGGATTATCGTGCACAGCCTTTACCATGTTAGCAATCCCTATATTTTCTGGTTCCATATGTGACTTTGTAAAAACTACTAAAACATTACTATAAAAACTTTTTATAAAATGCAAGTTTTATGACAACATAAAAAATCCCCTCACAAAGAGGGGGATTTAGGAGGTCCTTAGAGATAGATCTAAACAGGCTCATAGTCAGTATCAACTTCATTACAGTTACCGATTTCATAGAGATTATCGCTGAGATGTTTATCGTCAGAAGTGCTCACATCATCTTTCTTGTATTTATTAATGTTGCTTGTACTTTCAAATGAAGTAGCGAGCTTATACCCAGTACCACCATCGCAGATAGCATATTGGTAGCTGCAGAGGGTTGCTGTTGTGCCATCTGCTTCCAGGCAAGCAGTTCTCGCATTGAGAGGATCTTTGATGTCTTTACCGGCAACTTCTTTTATTTTTGTAACCAATTCGTCTATACTTCCCGGAACAGTTCCGCTTGACTGTATAGAATCGAGAATAACTATATTGAGAGCATTGAGATCAGATGAGCGAGTCGTATCGCGAGCTGACTTAATAAAACGCCCATACTGAGAGATACCAGCAGTCGAGAGAATCGCGATGATAGCCATGACGACCATGAGCTCGACGAGAGTGAAGCCTTTTTGATTTTTCATAATAGGGAGGGGTAAAGGAAAAGTTTGCCTACATAGTATATATTTTTCCAAAAAAAGAAATACTAAGCAGCTTCGCTAGACATATTTTTAGTTGAACGGATGAGGCTCGCACTATCGTATCCATTTGTGCCATTATTTGGAACTTCACAGCTTCCGAGCTCGTATCTATTTTCGTCGAGAGCGGTTCAGCTCACATCATCTTTCTTATATTTATCAATGTTGCTCTTGCTCTCAAATCCGGTAGCAATCAGATATCCTGTCCCACCATCACAAACTATATAGTGGTATCCACAGCTCGTCGGTTTACTAGTAGCATCCATACAGGCATTAGCATTATTTCAGAGAGCTTCCGATATTTCCTTCCCGGCCACTTCTCTGATATATTTCTCGAGAGCACTGACATCATCAGGAACAACACCTGTACTCTGGATAGAATCCACGAGGACGATATTGATGGCATCGAGATCGGTCAGACGAGTCGTATCACGAGCTGACTTGATAAATCGACCATACTGAGAAATACCAGCAGTCGAGAGAATCGCGATGATAGCCATGACGACCATGAGCTCGACGAGAGTGAAGCCTTTTTGATTTTTCATAATTTTATTATAAAAAGGATTATTATTTTTCAGGATTTTTTTGAGAGACTTTTTTTATTATAATGTTTTGATATACTTGCCCGCATGCACCTCATCATAAACCCATCCGATATATACTATCTCACAAGTATACATTCTCATGACCCGGGAGAAATACTTATATTACTGAATGTTCTAGATTCCACCTCGCGTTCCTCGATTCCTCAGAACTTGGCTGGAATGACGGATAAGGTTGGAATCATCTTTTGTGATGCGCGGACGAGCGCACTCTTCGACAGAGAAAAATATGAGATTATTGATGATAGGAAAAAATGGGAGGGTGCATTTAAAAAATATCTAGAATTGGATACTGATCCTGATTTTCTCACGCAGACGCTTCGAGAAAAAATTGAGGGATTTGGGCCGAAACTTCACATGAAAAAAAGCTCTATTGTTCAAAAGAGAATTATAAAAACTCCAGAAGAAGTCCAAAAACTTCGTACGAGCCAAGCAATGAATAAAAAAGTGTACGAGCAGATTCTTCCATTCATCATCCCATGAATGACAGAACTGGAAATAGCTCGCCGAATTCAGATCTTACAACTTCAAAATGGTGCGAGTGGTCCGAGTTTCCCACCGATTGTTGCTTTCTGAGAGAATACAGCGGTTCCACATCATAGCCCCACCGACAGAGTCCTCGGAGATGAAGATGCTGTGCTCATCGATATGTGACTTATTCATGAAGGTTATTGTTCAGATATGACCAGATGCATGCAGATGAAGAATGATGGATTTCAAACTATTTACACACTCCTTCAAAAAATCACTCAAGAGATTATTTCCTGGGCGAAGCCGGGTATGAAAGTAGCAGATCTGGATATAAAAGCTCGAGAGATGCTTGGAAATTACGAGAAATATTTCACACATTCGCTTGGGCATGGAGTTGGAATAGATATCCACGAGGCACCATGGATATCTGTGCGTTCAGATGAAGCTCTTCAGTCCGGCATGATCATAACTATTGAGCCAGGAATCTATCTATCAGGAAAATATGGTGCGAGATATGAGGAGATGGTCTTGGTATGAGAAAATAAGCTTGAAGTTTTCTAGTCTTGCAAAATATATATATTTTGCATAATACTGTTTCATGGAGATAAAAAAACCAGAGATAGGGCTCAATAGCAGTCAACAAACTCTGATAAAAACGGTCACACTGAGAGGAAAAAAAGTAGACCCATTTTCAGGAGGCATTATCAATACAGATGCGTCTTGTATTGTGAGACCATCTGGTACACCGGGTATATTTTTTCGAGTGGGGAATAGTGTGATTCCTTATGATGAAAAACACCTTCAGGCAATTGATTCGTCATTGGGGAGAATGCTTCGAATGGCTGATGATTCAGAAACATTACAAATAGTGCTCGTCGAACACCTCCTCTCTGCTATTCAGCTTCTGGGGCTTACAAATATAGAAATAGTGATTGATGAATCAGACTTCTGACCGTTGACCTCTTCAGGAGTTCCTATCTTTGGACTCAAGAAAAAAACCTATTGGATACCCGTTATGTGACCAGGAGTGTCAGGATTTGTCGGAGCACTTGCTGGACATAGTCGACCCCTCTCGGATGTGCCTGAAATTATCAAAATTCATACGAAAGCTGTCTATAGCATTATCGATCCAAATCCAAAATATAAGTGAATCGAGAGGATGATGTCAATCGAGCCAGCTGACAAGCTCATTATTGAGATTCTCTCAGCACAGCAGCCAGATATCAACAATAATCCCGATGCTTTGCCTATTACGATTGAGGAAGGTAAAAATGTATCAGATTTTCTCCGAGCGCGACCAGTGATGAGGCTTGCAAATAAATTTCAGGAGTCGGTCTTGTTTATTATGAATCTCAGATCATTTGCTCTCACAAGAGAGACATATTTTCGCTCAAAGCCATCACTCTCCAGAGAGCAGGTGGTAGAGCGGATGTTTCCAGAATTCCGCGATGGTCAAAATGAACACCTCTACCATACAGCTATTGCTGACTTCCCATCAGAATTATGAGCGTTTCTGAGAGGACGGCACCTTCATGCTAGGATACAAATCAAGGATGGAAATCATTCATTCCGCGTGGAGGCATTGTATCAGTTACTCTCCAGTTATATTGGTGAAAATTAGAGAGAGAGCGGGTGGTAGAACTATTTGACTTTATATTAAATGGTATATTATATAAAATAATAATATTATTTTAATAGTTATCCCATGAGTGAGAAATTTCCTGCGGAACTCGGCGCAGTATATGAATCTGGTTTTAGTTGAAATGATGTTGATGCTGAAAAATTGGCTTCAGAGCTCGATCTAGAACAGTACCAGTTTCCCAATGAACAATATCAGAATACGAACAAAGTAATTCTTACTTTGATAAACGATATCTTGCCACACTTAAAGTGACTTAATAAAGAAAAAATAGGTGATTATTTGGTGGAACATATTGACGATATTTTTCGTATTTGTGATGTTTTCCCCGAGTCACACAGACTCCCATTGCTTATAACGAAGCAGAGTTTGACACTTTACGAACCACTTTTTACAGCAGAACTCCAAATGGGAATTGAGGAATTTTATCATGCACTTTTTTGTTGCATTCATTTTTACCTCTATTTAAGGGGTGTGAAATGAATATCCTCTCTCTATAGTAGACATAAACAATTTCATTCCCATGTACACAATATCATTCAAGATGAGTGTTCATCAGAGCTTATGGCTACTTGGTGATGACGCTCTAAGTATTTCTTTAGAAAAATGGTGAGTGATGAAAAAAGTAGTCAACTTCTAAAAGAATTGTTAGTAGGAAGTTCTTATCGTATAGAAAAAAGTCTTGTCCCAGAATATAGGAAACTAAAAATCAACTATTGGTTCCAGGAAAATCTCCCACCCGAGAGAATACTGATTGATTTACCAGAATTTCTCGGGAGAGCATTATCTCCACTCGAACAAGAGAAAATCACACAACTAGATATACCTGCTTTGAATTTTTTTCTCTGTCAGACACACATTCTCTGATATGAAGAAGTAGTCGGATGAGTGCTAAAAAAACCAGATTATTATCCTGTATGGTCTGCGTGGGTAGACAAATATATCCAGTATATAAAGAAAGAGTGATCACAATCAAATACTGTTTTTTGTGGTATTTTTGGCATAAAAAAGAAAAAAATATTTCAACCAGAACGATGAAAGCTGACCAAGGAAGCAGGAGAAAAAATTCCACCAGTTATCCAGCTAGCACTCCTTGAGGCTGAGCAAAATCTCAGAAAAAAAAATAACGCTGTTGAACAAATAAAAACAAAAGTTAGTCATATTTATACGATGTCGAGTGTTTTATCAGTTCGGAAAGAGAAAGAAAAAATTGATATACCTAGTACGAATTCTCTCTTTATACGATGAGGAGAGAAAGAACAGCTTCATAGTCTTGATCTATCAGGGGTAGAATTTCCTGAGTGAACCACCTTCCAATTTGAGCGACAACTCCCAAAAAATAAAACATTTGAATCCTTGGAAATCACAGCAGGGGAACAAAATATAATACCGCCAGTATTCGGTCAGGATATAAAGGGGCACTTCATCTATCGCTTCACTATCCAATTACCATCGGGGTATACTTTTCCTGACGGTAAAACTAGGACTGTTTTGGAAGAAAAAATCTATGCTGAAGCTGACCCAACACCAGAAGAACAGGCAGAAAATGAAAGAAGAAAAAAAGCAAAAACAGCCCCAATAAATACACCATCTTCTATTCCTGGAGTTGTTGTTCCGACAGTCCAGGCAAGTGTTGCATCCGTACTAGAGGTAGCAAATTCTTCAAAACAAAAGACCATTGATGATACTATAACTGCATGGGAACTGAGTATCGAAGAAAATTCATTTTCTGTAGAGCTTCAGGAGGACGGAGTAGTAATTTTTCAGCTCAATAATGAGTTCATAAATGAGCTTCATGAATCACAATTTGCGACATTGAGAGTTGATGTACTCGGTGTGATAACTCCAGATATAGGTTCAGAGGAGATTCAGACGAGGATGATTGCTCTTGCTTCTGAGCTTCGACAGAAAGAAGAGGCAGAAAAATTGAGACAAATTGAAACGCAGAGGGAAGAGAAAGTACGAATAAAAGAAACATGAGAAAAAATAGAACTTGATTCGTTAATTCTTGCACACCAGAGGATATTTCTCATTGCAAACGAAACTGAAGAAAGAATTTCTGCTCTGAAGAGAAATAATATTGGAGACCTGAGAAGTATTGCTCAAGATTTTACTTCAGAATTGGCTAAAATTGGTTGGAGTGTCACCGTATGAGCCTTCTCAGCTATTCTCAAAAAAAATAATGAATGAATGATTAGTGTGATGGAGGGGCATTTCAATATATACCAACCAGCATGAATAGAAATGTCCTGAGCTCAAAGGAGATTGCGTTATATGATTGGCGAGAATTTTCAATCCCTGATTCAAATATTATATTTAGGAAAAACAGGAAAAAAGTGGACACTAATTTCTCAAATGCGCGATCGTAGAAATGACATAGTAGTATATAGAGAAGCACTTCAAAAATGAAAAGGTCGTCTCATAGTATTGCCCCCAGCTTATCACTCAAAAATCCAATCAGGATTTCCTACGGGGTGATATCCACTTATTATTGAAAATGTATCACCAGCCTCTATTGATAGTCGAATTGTCGAGCTAAAAGAGGCACATCCAGAGTGTGAGGTGGAGTGCTGTATTACAAAAGATGCAGTCACTATAAATGGAGCAATATCAGCTATGGAGGCGTCTGCAATTCTGAACTCGCCGAGAGCACTCTATATACTAAAGAAACGAATATTATTAACATATGGTTTTATCCAAGACCCCAAAGATGTTAATAGGTCTGCTATAGATTATCCAAAAATTCCACCAACGAATGGTACAGAATCTGCACGGAGTATTCTCCAAAAATTAGTGAAACCGTATTGAGATAATTTGAGACAAGAAGATATAAACGATGAATTTCTGAGGAGCTATGTGTATGGCTTACAGGATGTAGGTATCAAAATTGGATACAATCTACCAGTAACAATGACCAGAGAGACTCTTGAACAAGGTATAGAGAAAAAGACTATTGCTGACTAATCACATCAGAGAGCTGCATTATCGGAGTCATGATAGCATACGCTATAAATCAGACAACGACAGCCATGGTGACGATAATGATAGGTTCAATAATTTTATTAATAGCTGTCACAGCGCCATCCACTTCTTCGTCGTAGAAATCTGCGACTTTGACGATAATAGTATCTATTTTTGCTGTTTCTTCACCTACGCGGATCATCTGTGTAACCATATCAGGGAAGAGAGGATCGTCTTCGAGCGAGGTACCCATTGTCACACCACGAGTGACATCATCGCGTAGGAGGAGGATTCTCTGTCGGTAGACTTCATTTCCGAGAGCACCTGAGATAATGCGTAGAGCCTCTACGATAGAGACTCCACTTCCCATGAGACTGGCGAGGAGTCGTGCAAAACGAGAAATAATAATTTTCTGCAAGAGTGTGCTGATGCCAGGTATTTTGAGAAGAATTTTGTCCGTTACATAGAGTCCGCGTTCTGTTTTTCTCCAGGCGGTGAGTCCTGACATGAGTACTACTGGTACGATAAAAAAGAGATACCAATAATTCTGTATAAAATCGCTCGCATTAACGAGCATTTGTGTTGCTGGGGGGAGTCCTCAGAAATCTGCGAAAATACCAATAAGTTTTGGTACAACCTGCCACATGAGCACGAATATAACCCCTATCATGACAAAGACGATGAGAGCAGGGTATATAAGTGCTCCGATCAATTTTTTTGAGAGAGATGAGAGCTTTTCTATCTGTACTGCAAGCTGTAGGAGTGCGGTATTGAGTTTTCCTGTTTTTTCACCAGATTCTACCATGGCTATCTCAGAATCTGAGAAGCTCTTTGGGAAGAGCCTCAGAGTGGAAGAAAGGCTCTGTCCAGACTGTATATCTCGTATCATTGATTCCTGGACTTTTTTCATGACTGGACTTTTTTGTTCAGCATGGAGCACCTTGATAGCCTGGAGCACTGTGAGTCCAGCGTTGACCATAGTTGCGAGGAGTCTGTAAAAGGTAACCTTATCCTTGAGTTTTACTTTTTGATTTGTGACAAGTGTATCATTAATAGCCTCCCACCAAGATTTTTGTTTGAGATTCTTGGGTGTTTCAAATTTCTCTGAGAGGATAATGATAGAATTGTTGTTCATGACTATTAATAATTATACTTCTTGACGCACAGCACCGTAGACTTCTTCGAGGGTTGTAACCCCCTGGAGGGCTCGGATGATACCATCCTGTTCGAGTGATATCATACCATCACGAACTGCAGCATTAAATATATCTCTCGCAGACGCCTCTTTCATAATCATATCCTTGATACCCCCAGTGATTTCCATGACTTCATAGAGAGCAATTCGTCCTTCATATGCTTGATCAGGGTTAGTGACTTTTGTCATATCGGGAACGAGAAAACCGGGATTTCTCATGATTTCTTCTGAGAGACGGGCTTTTAGTTCTGGTTGTGGAGTCGTCGCGATGACATTTTTGACTCGTTGCTGGAGGTTGATATCGAGTTCAGAAAAGCCAACTCTCTTTGCCTTATCTTTATTGATTCTGCGTACAAGTCGTTGAGCAATAATAGCATTGATAGTAGCAGGGAGGAGAAATGTCTTTATTCCCAAATTGATGAGACGAGTAAGCGTCTCCGCAGCAGAATTCGTATGGATAGTAGAGAGAACGAGATGACCCGTGAGTGATGCCTCGATGGCAATATCAGCTGTTTCTTGATCACGGATTTCCCCCACCATCATGATGTCAGGATCCTGACGGAGAGCTGTACGGAGACCAGTCGCAAATGTATAACCAATATCAGGGAATACTTGACTCTGGTTGAGACCATCGAGGACGATTTCGACTGGATCTTCGAAGGTCATGATATTTACCTTTGGTTGGTTGAGTTTTTTCATGATCGCATAGAGCGTCGTTGATTTACCCGAACCAGTAGGACCTGAATTGAGGATGATACCATTTGGTTGTTCGATGGCCTTGTTGATGATAGTAGCATTTTGTCCCTCTAGACCAAGAGTATCTAGATCGGGGATTTTCTTTGTCTTATCGACGATACGCATTACTATTTTTTCACCATGGACAGTTGGGAGAGTTGAGAGACGCAGATCAAATGATTTATCACCAACCTCGTGAGAGATACGACCATCCTGAGGTTTTCGTGTCTCATCCATTTTGAGATTACCGAGAATCTTGTATCGAGCTACTATCTGTGGATGATTGGTGCTTGGGTACTCGAGAACCTCACTCAATACACCATCAATACGATAACGAAGTCGTACCTTGTCATTGAGGGGCTCGAGATGGATATCAGATGTCTTTGCTTCTATCGCTACGATAATCATCAAATCACAAATCTTTGCCGGATCTTCACCCGTGAATATTGCCTGTTTTAGTACTTCGAGATTAGACATATTATTTGTTTGGTGCGATAATTGTTTTGAGGGTACTGAGTTTTTTCTGTAGAGTTTCTACAGTAGTCATCAGCCCTGTCCTATGCTCGAGAATTTCAATAGGAGAAAAACTGTTCTTCGGATTTTTTTCTTGTACGAGGATACTGTCGTAGGCCGTCCTGGCATTGACTAAGAGTGTGATAATATCCTTTATTTGAGCGAATTCAGGACAGTTATTACATATTTTGAGTAAATCATTTCCTTGTGTAATAAGGGAGTCGGCAGCACCGTTTTTATCGAGAAGTGTTGTGAGTCGTGTATCGAGCGCTGCAATATGGTCACGGCTTGCTCCACGAATATAGAATTGGAGCGTCATTCGTACATCCCAGTTATCACGAGTTCGGGTGCTGATAGGATAAACCCCAGTTCTTCACTCGATAGAGGTAGGAGTAATGGTCATAGTCTTGATAGTGACGAGGAGATTCTTGAGAGATGATTCATTCTCGAGTATATTCTTTATGGGTCGAGAGAGGAGATGTTCTATAGTTATATTCTTACCAGTCTCTGTCATCCGTATTCCACCAGTCTTTCCTATAAATTGGAGGAGGTTAATAACACTATTATTTGATACCTTTTCAAACTGGAGAGGTACCTCATAGATTCCTATATCTCCTGATTCAGGGAGGAATTTCACAGTGTCGATACCTATCTGACCGAGTACATTTGAAAGACTATACTGATCGACGATATTACTCTGTATATATTCTACGAGAGATTTGAGTGTGATTTTCCCGCCAATACTCTCTGTACTACTTACTTCTGATATACCAGCAAATACGGGTATAATTTCTGCAATATCTGATTGAGTTTGTGTGAGCTCAGTTTGAGCCTCTCCTGTCCATGATTTCTCGAGCCAAGCTATATAACTGCCATTACCAATTTTTTGGCTGATTGTTTTCATTGTGTTGATATTTTTTCCTGCAGTGGGAGTTCCTGGTCCGACGAGTTTCTGGAGAATAGGAACCAATTTTGTCATAGTTGCCCATCTTTCATTCTTTTTTTCTTCAGAGCTAAGCTCTTCCCAGTTTTTTTCTGATATGACACCTTCTTGCTGCATGAGTGTAATAGTTCGATTCAATGTTGATACTTCCTCGAGAGTTTTCGTACCCACATCACCCAAAAATCCATGAAGCCACCATGTTGTCAGAAGGGCAAATACGGTAATAGAGAGCCACATTATGGCATTATTACGGAGAGATATGATGGGATTAGCGTTTGTCATAGGTGAGTTTACGGATAGTGTTCGCCTCATATCTAGATGGTATATAGGTGAGTTTTACTGTGAAATTCGTCTTTAGAAGACCTGTTTTTGTATCAATGTTCATATCGAGAGAATTTGGATAGGTGACGAGTACTGATTTGGTTGCAGCGAGTTCCTTCATGAATGTGAGCGCTTTTGCACGAGGCTGTACTGGAGTTCTCGTTGTTACTTCACAATAAGCATCCGCAGCGAGTTCAGAAAAGCGTATTTCATGACAAATAATTCGTGATGTTGCATCGTTGAGCTTGAGAGATGTATCTGAGAGGAGTTGTATGATGACATCGTGTTGCATACGATGTTCAGGTGAATTTTTGGCTATGACATCGAGTTCGGGCGAGGTAGTGATGGTAGTACCGAGAAATTTCTTTGGCATGATTGATTCGTATGCTTTTGCTAATTCTTCCGCTCCAAAAGTTTTTTGGAGTTTGAGCCACTCAGCGAGCGTATCAATAGCGATACAGTGACCACGATCTGATGTCTCGAGAAATGATTGCTTGCCCTTTGCTGTGAGAAAATCTCGGAACGCTGTATCATTTCTCAGTCCTGTGGCATATCCATGATTCATCCAATTACAGATGACAGAACCAGCAGTATTCATCTCGAGACTCATGAGCCAACTATCTTGTTTTTGATTTCTAGTCCATCCGTAGAGTGCCACGAGTATGAGTAATACGATTGATATCCATGCCGCAATACGACTAAAAAAGACTACCCGTATGAGGATATTTTCGAGTTTTTTTTCGGTAGGTGGTGCATCATTGCCTCCTGAATTGAGTTGAGTTAAATCAACATTTTCATAGGCAGCGATGTCGGCATCACCCTTTTCTGGTGTAAATTGTGTCTCGGTCATGTATCCAGAGTACCCTATATTTTTCTCCTTATCAATCTATTGGGGGTGTAAGGGTAGGGGAGAAAGTATTGACACAATCTGTATTCATAACATAATTTATACATGCAGACGGAAACAATACATTTTTATGCAACCAATCCTCAGCATATGGGCGAGATAGAATCTCCCACCATACGATACAGGGAATATAATAGGGTTTGCGGTGATGATATTGAAGTTTTTCTCCTCTTAGAGGGTAACACAATCAAAAAATGGTCATTTACTGGGCAGGCATCTATGATTACTATAGCTTGTTCATGACTCTTCTGAGATATTGTTCAATGAGTCGATTTTGAGACACTTTTTACTATGAATCAGGACTCCGTTATTCGTGATACAGGTATTACAGTTTCTCCTCGTCGAAAACGCGCTCAAGTATTAGCTCTTCTAGCTACGAGAAATGCTCTTCACGAGTATTTGAAAGACGGGAAAAGGGATGATTTTTCTGATGTTCTCATAGATAACTAATCACCCAAATACACTTTTTGCAAATTGTGACTTTTAATCAAGTCTTCTCGTTTGAAGTCAGGAAATAAGGAAATATACTATATGTATGAATAACACACAGAGACAATTTGATTGGGGGAGCATACTCTTTATGTCTGTATACCACGGACTGTTGGTTATTTTAACACCGTTCTATTTCCTCTCTGGCTCATTTAGTCTCGGAGCACTTTTAGTTGGTATTTGTCTCTATATTTTGGCTGGTCTCGGTATCACGGCCGGGTATCATCGATTTTTTGCTCACAAGACCTATCAGGCACATCCTGTGATTGAGGTTTTCTATCTCCTCCTGGGATGTCTCTGATTTGCAGGATCTGCAGCGACCTGGTCCTATGACCATCGTATTCATCATGCAAAAACTGATAGCGATGAAGATCCATACAGTATCAAAAAGGGATTTTTCTATGCTCACATGGGATGGTTCCTCCTCAAACGCCCATCTATGGATCCCACCAAAATTCCTGACCTCTGGGCGAGTAAATGGGTTCGTTTTCAACACAATAATTACCGATTTATAGCCCTGAATTTGAACCTCATTATCGTGTTCACGATGGCAATGGCAACGAGCTGGTTCTCGAGCTTTTATTTCTGTTTCCTCGCGTGGATGTTTGTTTTTCATCATTCGATGTTTTTCATCAATTCACTCGCTCATACCTGGGGTTCAAAGACCTATGTCGCCGAGCTCACGGCAGTCGATAATTTCCTCCTCGCATTTCTCACCTTTGGAGAGGGTTATCACAACTATCATCACGCATTTCCAAACGACTACAGAAACGGTATCTCATGGTACCATTTTGACCCAACAAAGTGGCTCATCTGGACCCTCGAAAAGCTACATCTCGCGAAAAATCTCCGTTCCAAAGATGGTCTCATAGTTCGTGCAAATCTGATTCAAAAAGACCTCAAAATGGTCGTAGAAACCCTGAGAGAAAAACTCCCTGATATGCATGCACGAGAGAAAATACAGTCTTCATTTGAACACCTCGCTCAGGATTTTGAGCAAAAAGTCGACGAACTTCATCGCCAGCTCCATATCTACCGAGAATTACTCGCTGATAAAAAATCTGAAGCCCTCGCTCGACTCAAAAAAGGGGAGTGTCTCAGCATCCAAAAAGAACTCCAAAAATCCTGGAAACTCTGGAAAGAGATGGTCGACAGATTTGATCACCAGTATGTGCTTATAGAGCATTAAAAAATTTTCATTTATCTATTTTTGTTTGATTTTCTTAGAAATTAATTAAGATACTTACATAAGTTGCTTAACTAATTTTATATGAAGAGAGAAAAAGCTATAGAGGAGATACTGGCCTGATTTCAATGTATCAAGAGACAGTTGGGTTGTCAGGTACGTCAGTCAGGTTTGACGCATGCTCAGTGGATCGCTCTCTCTGTTGTCAGAGAACATGAAGGTGTCGGTATTAAAAAAATTGCTGAAGTTCTCGGCGTCTCTAGTAGTGCTACGACTCAGTTGGTCGACGAGTTAGAAAATAATGATTTCATTATCCGTAAAACTAACCCAGACGATAAACGCGTGCTATGTATCTCTCTTTCTCATAAAGCTCAAACAGAACTCAAACGCATGACTCAGGTAAAAATAGCAGCTTTCTCGGATTTCTTTGCAGTGCTCTCAGATGAAGAGTTCGCTCAGTATATCTCGCTCAATAAAAAAATAATTTCTCGTACCCAGTCATCATAGCTCATATGAATAAAAATACAGACCTAATCCAAGGATCGGTCGCCCGTTCACTTGTCTCGCTTTCTATTCCAATTATTTTTGCCCAGATACTTCAGAGTGCGTATCAATTTACAGATGCTTTCTGGGTCGGGAGGCTCTGAGGGGCTGCTGTTGCAGCAGTTTCTGTGAGTTTTCCTATTACATTTCTCATGATTGCTCTGGGAGCTGGTTTTGCAGTTGCTGGTTCTACGCTCATCGCTCAGTATGTCTGAGCTCGCAATGAAAAAATGGTCAATCATGTTGCTGCACAGACACTCCTGATGGTCATAGTTGTTTCCATCGTCCTCGGTATTCTGTGATTTTTTCTTACATCACCTATTCTGAGGCTCATGTGAGTTGATGCAGATGTCTACCAAAATGCAAAATGATTCATGCAGGTATCATTTATAGGAATGGTATTTAGTTTTGGCTTTATGATGTTTCAGTCAGTTATGCGTGGTATCGGCCAAGTAACCATGCCTCTCTATATCGTTTGATGAACAGTTCTTCTGAATTTTATACTTGATCCTTTGTTTATCTTTGGTTATGGATCGTTTGATGGATTAGGCGTCATGGGGGCGGCACTTGCTACCCTGGGGACACAGAGTATTGCCACAATTATATGATTCAAAATTCTTCTCGGCGGAAAATATGGCATTCATCTGAAGCTCCATGATTTCCAGCCTGATTATGCTTTTATTAAGCGATCATTTTTGCTGGGACTTCCGGCTTCTATTGAGATGTCTGGGCGAGCACTCGGGCTCACTGTCATGACATTTTTGATTGCCTCATTTGGTACACTGACCGTAGCAGCGTACGGTGTTGGAAGTACACTCATGCAATTTGTGATGATTTTCTGAATGGGCCTATCGATGGCCATAGCAACGATAGTAGGGCAGAGCATAGGTGCGGGGAATATCAAGCGAGCAAATGATGCAGCACAAATATGAGCTCTATTTTCCTTTATACTCATGACAGTGATAGGAATTGTGAGTTATTTTTTCGCATCACAATTTATCTCTATTTTTGTGCCAGGTGATACTGCCGTGATAGAATCAGGTACTCTCTTTATCCGCATTATGGCATTTACATTTGGATTCACGGGTATTCAATTTGCGCTCATAGGAGTATTTCGGGCATCTGGTAATATGATGGCAACGATGGTGATTACATTGATTTCTCAGTGGGTTTTACAGCTCCCGCTTGCCTATTTCTTCTCCAAACATACAGGCCTGTGAATCAGCGGTCTCTGGTGGTCGTTTCCTATTACCAATATTCTGACTGCTATCATCACTATAGGTTGGTTCATGAGATGAACCTGGAAAACCATCAAGATTACTGAAGAACAAAAAGCAATCGAACATGTCACGGAGGAAATTATTCTGGAAGAGGGTATCCGATAACTTGAAATACCAGAATTTCAAAAATCCTGTAAAATCTGGAAAGAAATGATCGATAATTTCCACCACTAGTACATGCCGGCTACTGTCTCTTTAAGCTAACTAAACTTATATCTGCTTATTCCTGTTGATAAAACGAACGAGGAATAAGATTAAAGCGATGACGATGAGTACATGTATGAATCCTCCTAGCGTATAAGAAGAGACAAACCCAAGTGCCCAGAGTATAATCAGGAGAATGGCGATAGTTTCTAACATAAGAAAAAATTAGAAAGTAGGATATATCATTTTATACCCACACTGAGAAAATCAAGTCAAATGCCCGTATTTATATGAATTTCTTGTGAAGATTTCGAATCTCTCAAAAAAATCTCCACCTTTCAGTAGAGATTTTAATTTGTATCGAATGGTGGGCCGAGAGGGATTCGAACCCCCGAAGGTAGAACCAGTGGATTTACAGTCCACCCCATTTGACCGC
>JAGOOR010000041.1 GCA_017992415.1 Candidatus Altimarinota bacterium | reverse complement strand
ATGAAATACACCGTCCATGTCAAACCAGGTAGTCGGAAAGAATCTATCACTTGGGTAGAGAATTTATTTGGTGAGAAAACACTCGTGGTAAAAATTCGTGAAAAACCTGTCGATGGTGAAGCAAATAAATGACTCATAGAAGCTCTGTCCGAATTCTTCAATGTTCCAAAATCAAACATCACGATACTACACTGACATACTTCTCGTGAGAAAGTGGTGGAGATACTAGAAAGAGAATAATTCACTACTTCCGCAAGAGTGATACCTTTCCAAATAATTATGAAGCCCTATAATAGGAGGACTATTCTTCTAATTTCATATCTATGTCTCCTGCTCTCAAGAATCTCCTCGGTCTCGCTATCGTCGTGAGTCTCCTCGGATTTCTCTACTTTGGCTTTTCGATTACAAAAACCTACAATCGCTCGAGTGAACCAACCAACTTCCGTAGCTTTACAGTCCAAGGTGACGGGAAGGCTGTCGGTGTTCCAGATGTAGCCAGTTTCACATTTCAGGTCATCACCGAGGGCGATGAAGACCTCGCGAAACTCCAATCAGAGAATGCGGCAAAGATGAATGCTGTTATAGATTTTGTCGCAAAGCAAGGTATCGATAAAAAAGATATCTCAACAACTCAGTACAGTATCAACCCTCGTTATGAGAATGTTATCTGTGATTACCGTGCAGGAAGTGTCTGTCCTCCAGCTGAAATCGTCGGCTACACAGTACAGCAGATGGCCACTCTGAAGATACGAGACTTCAAGCTCACAAGCTCTCTCCTCACAGGTGTCGTAGAAAATGGCGCAAACACAGTCTCTGACATCCAATTCTCGCTCGATAATCCAACAGAGGTAGAAAATATGGCTCGCGCGGAAGCAATAGAAAAAGCAAAAGCAAAAGCAAAAAGTATTGCTGAGGCAGGAGGATTTAGCCTCGGTAGACTTCTCGAGATCAGTGAAGGATATATCTCTCCTTCTGTTTCTTATGGTCGTGGTGGTGGACCGATGATGGATGCAGTGAGTACCAAAGAAATGGCCATAGCTCCAGCTATTGAAGCTGGATCACAAGAGGTCCAGATTCAGGTCTATCTCAAGTACGAGATTCGGTAGTACTAATCACTTTCTGAAGAAAATAGAAAATGGTTTTCTGCAATCGTCATACCGTGCTACGACACGGTATCTAGGTTATAAAAATCAATAATTCACCTGGATTCCGTTTTTCAACGGAATGACGGAGGCTCAGAGTTTTTTATTATTTGAGAAGTGATTGAATTTTTTTCTCTACCTTTTCCATCTCTCTCCAGTCCTCCTCACTCTCGTGGTCATAGCCCATGAGATGAACCATTCCGTGAATGATTATGTATTCCAGCTGTTCTTTGTAGGTTTTTCCAGACTCCTCGGCGTAGGTTTTTATCTTCTCGAGACAGAGATATATTTCTCAGGCGACCATGTTTTTGGTTCAAAAAAATCCTCCATTTTTCATTATTCATTCGTCATTATTCATTTTTTGTAGGTACGAAAAAGTAAGTATATCTGTCGGGCCAGTTTTTCCTCGAAATTGCTCATTCATACGAGCCATCTCTTCACTCGAAATGACGATGAGATGAACAATTCCCTCTTGTGGTTTTTTGACAGTTTCTTCAAGCGCCTGAAGCACGCGAGTGCAATAACTGCGAGAGAGAGTACGGGGAATATGAAAGTATTTGAAAGAAAACATCTGATTAAGATTATAACACAAGTATCATGAGAAAAAAATTTACTTTCTCAAAAATGAACTAAAATTATTGGGTAAATACTAATTATACACATTTATGGAAGAATGAACTCGCGATGAAATATTCCTCAATGACCCCTCAATCCAACAAGTCGAACCCCCTGCAAAAGAATGAAGTGTTTGGATGACACGATATAACGCCTCAACAGTAATCACAAGATTAATCTGAGTTGACAGTATAGTTGAAAATTTTTGGGAATACCATCTTGTAGCAACTGCTACAAAACATGAAGCAGAAATTCAACGAATAAATCCTGAAACAGGACTTGAAACAAATTCAAATCCTGTCAAAGACAGTGTTCTTTTTTCAGGAAGCATAACGATAATAAATGCTGAGAATGATATCCCCTGAACTGAAATGATCGGAAAAATATGGACAGCAAAAAACAATTCCCCAGAAATAAGAAAATCTAACTCTTTAAGAGAGTTGATTCTCGGTTATGATTCTGAGGTATATCGTTCAAGAATAGAAGCCATCTTACAATGATACAAAAGCCAGAAAATTGGACGAAAAGAGGAAGAAAAAAGACGCGAAAACGAATCGTATATAGCAGGACGCGCGTCAACAGGACGAGGTCCTTGGGGTAATTATTAAGAATAGCTATTCATAGAATTTCTGATACACATTCACTCCGTTTTTCTGAATAACAACGCGTGTATTTCGGAGTCACGGCTGCTTATAAAACTTCGTCTCTTCTGAGCAATATCATGACGGGAGCATGTAGTGGAGATTTATGCTCTTTGTTGTTCCAGGCTTGGTTGTCTCATACCCCTGAATAGTGGTAAATTCAGTACTCGTCTCAGCAATGCTGAATGCTTTATTTGATTGAGGAAGGAGCTGTGTGCCTGGCGGGAGGATGAATCGCAAGTATTGGACATTATCACCTCAGCCCTGTATCGGTAGGAGACTTGTGAGTTTGTCTTCGAGTCAGAGTTCTTTTGCGAGACTCTTGATACGCGCAGCTTCTATGAGATCGAACCAGTGTTTTTGTCTGAGGGTCAACACTCTCTCACAGGTACTGGTACGATTTATCTCAAAAGTCCTCTCCATAAGCCTATCTGATTTATTACGAGAAATAGAGGTAAAAAGCGGATAAATCCAGTCGCTCTTTTTTCCTTTCCATCTATCAAAAATACCGAGACTGTCGAGCGCGGTCTGGATATCTGTACGGACAGATCCGGCGATGAATTCACCATTATAGATATGCGAGGCGAGGAGAAAGGCTGCTTCCTGTTCTTTGTGTTGTTTTTGGATTTCTACTATGAGTGCATCTGCCAGGAGCTTGACGGTTCATTTTGGAGTTCATTCGAGCGTTTTTTTACCCTCCACAAGCATCGAGAGTATGAGGGTCACATTTCTGTGATCTATTTCCATAGGTATGCCCTGGAGGGAGATTGGCTCGACAAGTCGGACGAGGTCTTCGAGAAATTTCTGGTTAATTCATACCACGAGGTCGAGTGTTCCTATACCTGCTTCTTGTGCTAATTCGTTGAGCTTCACCGCACTCTCATGAAAGAGAGGATAGTAGTTCGCGTCTCTGATTTCAAACTCAACTGACTTCCCTGGATAATTGATGGATTTGAATTGATTGATTCCTTCTGGAGAAGGCCTGTATCATGTGAGATTCCAATCAAGTGCATAGATATCGAAGAATTCGAAACGAGTCATCTTGCCTGCATCAAACTCGATGATAAATGCCGTTCACGGAAATCCTCATCCCGCTCTGAGCTCATCACTATTTTGATTGAGGAGGAGGATACGAGTAAGACCATTTCGTCCAAATATTGTATACCAGATATCTTCATTTTTGAGTAAATTTTTCCAAAAATGAGCAGCGTTGGCTGATGCCATTTCGGGAGCCTGAGATTCTACTAACATGAGTAATTCCTCCACATCGCTATTGATACCTGAAAGCCAACGAAATACTTCCTTCATTATCGGAAAAACACTTACATCTTCAGAAATGTCTTTCCACTGAATAATACTTTTTTCAATATCTGATAGTTTGTCTGTATTTTGTAGGATACGGTACCCCATATTGAGCACTCTTCCATAAGTCGCCAATGGTTCTATCGGGAAGAATGGATTATTCAACACCGGTGCTAGGATCTGATAATCCCTCCTCATATCTCTCAGGGTCGAGAGCCCCTCCTCTGTCATCATGACTCTGGGGTTATTATTGAGTACTCGGAGGTGCATCTCGGTACGAAGTATAAAACCAAGTCCGTATATAGAATATGCGAGAAGTGTGATGAGAAAGATAAATAGCCAATGCCCCCTCGTGAGCTTTCGTAGGATTTTTGACACAGAACAACAAAAATCGTAAAAATTTTTACGAAGTGAAAATGGTGTAAAAGATTTCTGTCCGCTAAATATACCGCTCACCAAACTAATAGAGTCGCGTTTACTGATATCCCTATAGCTCTTGGGGGAGTGATTTTTGGCGACATCATCGCTACTTTTGAGCGAAGTCTGTGAATGCTTATGAGAAAAAAGATCAAACCATTTCATTTACTTATGAGTATAGAGGCAATTGGGAATTATCAATTAGTCTCAAAGCAAGGAAAAATCTTGACAAAAAAAGTCTTTCCATAAGATAGCGAACAAGAAAAGACAGTGTGTCTCCTGACTTTTTGTACACAAATTCTGGTATAGTGGAGTGTTTTCCTCACGGATAACACACTTCGTGCCTTTCTTATCTCCCCTTTCATTATGCCAATTCTCCGTTCTGCAAAGAAACAACTCCGACAAAATATCACTCGTCACCTCAGAAATGATCGTGTCCGTGGTCTCTTCCGAGAAGCTCGTGTCGGTTTCGAACGACTCATAGCAAGTAACAACGCTCCAGAAGCAACAGAAGCGTTTCCAAAGCTCCAAAAAATCATAGACACACTTGCGAAAAAAAATATCATCCACAAAAATAACGCTGCGAGAAAAAAGTCTCGCTTCGCTGGCATGCTTGCCAATCTCTCTTCAAAGTAATACTCGATGCAACAACCAAAGAAACGAATGAATGAGCAGATTACTGCTTCTCGTGTACAGGTAATCAACGAATCGGGTGAACAACTCGGTGTCATGTCTCTCAATGAGGCGCTCGGTATGGCTAGAGAACAAGAGCTCGATCTCGTCGAGATGGCCATGCGCGATGGTGTCGTCGTCGCAAAAATCGTTGACTGGCAAAAACAACAGTTCATCGAAAAGAAAAACAAAAAGAAAAACCAGGCAGCAACCAAGAAAACAGAACTCAAAACTCTCCGTCTCAGTTATGCCATCGGAGACCACGATATGGAAATTCGTCGTAAACAAGCAGAAAAGTTTGCAAAAGAAGGTCATATTCTTAGAATCGAGCTACCTCTCCGTGGTCGCGAAATGCGGTTTCAGGACATGGCTCGTTCCAAGCTCCAATCCTTCGTCGATAGCATCGCAAAAATCTATCGCATCGAGGGTCCCATCAAATTCATGGGTCGTCGTTTTAATATTCAACTCCATCCTCTAACTCCTTCATCATGAAAGCAAAAACCCACTCCGGAACAAAAAAGCGTGTAAAGATCACTGCTACTGGTAAATTCACCACAGCAAAAATCGGAAAACGCCATCTCCTCCAAAACAAATCAAGCAAA
>JAGOOR010000013.1 GCA_017992415.1 Candidatus Altimarinota bacterium | reverse complement strand
ACAGCTCTCCCAGCTGCTCAGGCAGCTGAATGTGTCGGAGAAGCTGGCGGTAGTGCAAAATACTTTGCATTTGTAGAAAGTATATTCACAAAAGGAACACCTACACAAGCTGTTATTGATGCTGCTGTCAAAGAAGTAGGTCTCAACGCTGCAACAATCAAAACATGTGCTGATGGAGGAAAGTTCAAATCTCGTATTGATGCACACATGGCAGAAGGTTCTGCAAAATTCGGTGTGAACGGTACTCCAGGAAATGTCCTCATCAATACCAAAACTGGTAAATATGAAGTCGTTTCAGGTGCTCAACCAGAAGCAAATTTTGATGCTGCAATCACTCGTCTCATGGCTGAATAATTCAGATTTCAAAAAAAATAAAAACCTCCCATAAGTGGGAGGTTTTTATTTATGTATTTATACTTTGTATTTTCTATTTTGTATTTAATATAGGCCTATGGTGAAAAGAGAAACAAAGATTTATAGTCATATCCCCACTTGTCCGGGGGTATATCTGATGAAAGACGAAAAAGATTCAATTATCTATATAGGAAAATCAAACAATCTGAAGTCTCGTGTCAGATCATATTTTGTTGCTGGAGCTGAACTCAATTTTGCCAAGAAAAAAATGGTAAAAATAATAAAAAAAATTGACTATATAGAGACAAAAACTGACATAGAAGCTCTCATGCTCGAGACAAATCTCATCAAAAAAAATCAACCAAAATACAATGTCCTCATGAAAGATGGGAAAAACCTTTCCTATATAAAGATTACAGATAGTGAAATTCCCTGCCTAGTTCGTACCAGAATAAAAACAAAACACGGACAATATTTCTGACCATATAGTCAATATTTTGATACCTACAGTTTTGTCCGCTTTATCAGAAAAATTTTTAAACTCGGCAATCACGAGAAAATAGAAAAATTCTGAGCACCATGTATGGATACATATATAGGACTCTGCCCTGGACACTGCACAGGAGAAGAAAGTGCTCTAAAAATCTATAGGGAGAGACTTTCCGAAGCAAGAGATTTCCTCATGGGGAAACAGGACATAGTCATGGAAGATATGAAAAACAAGATGCAAAAAGCATCGAAAGAGAGAAAATATGAAGAAGCACTGGAATACAAAAATCTCATCATGCAAATAGAGGCCACTGGAAATAGACAAATAGTACGAGATGCTATTGATGGTGACGCGACCGTAACAGTTATGTTAGAAAAATATAATCATATATTCCTCAGCTTCGTAGAGATAAAAAATAGTATGATAGTATGAGTCAATGAATACAAACTTGCCAATCCTCTTCAGGAAAAAACATCAATACTCATCGAGCAAGCACTCATACGATATCTACTGGAAGAAGAAGTAAAAACGGTATACACAGATATAGCACTTGGGGAAATGACAGATGTAAAAAAAATAATAGAAAACCAGAAGATATCTCTCCGTCATCCAAGCCGGGGAGAAAAAGTCCGTATTCTCGAATTTGCTCATACAAATCTTCTCAATTTTGCCTACCAAGAAGAAATGTCCTGACTCAAAAATGCAACCATATCCAAGAAAACAATGGTGGAAATTATGGAAAAACTGGGTTTTGAAACAAAGGAAATTATAAAGAAAAAAGACATAATATTTGAGTGTTTTGATATATCTCATAGTCATGGGGAACATACGGTTGCGAGTAAATCAGTTCTCGTGAATGGAAAACCAGATACCAAACGGTATAAAAAATACAGAATAAAAACTCTCGAAACAGGCAGGATAGATGACTTTGCCTCTATGAATGAGATACTCACAAGGAGGACTCTTTGAGCCCTACGGGGTGAGGATCCTTGGCCCGATCTCATAATTATAGACGGTGGAAAATGACAACTCTCACACGCCGTAAAAGCTATAAAAACGGCGTGAAATATAGACGAAATAATTCCGATTATTTCTCTCGCAAAGAGGATAGAAGAAGTTTTTCTACCAGAAAAATCACATCCTATCCTGCTCGAAAAGTGATCACCAGAACTCATGGTATTACAAAAAATACGAGATGAGGCTCATAGATTTGCGATAAATTACAATCGCAGCTCTCGTGAAAAATCATACACAAAAACAATCCTAGATGAAATACCCTGAATAGGACCATTGGGGAGGAAAAAAATATGGAAAACAGTTTCAAAGATAGAAGAACTCGCGTGATGGAATTTCGATAAAGCTCAGAAAGTCTTCTGAAAAAAAGTCGCGGAAGCCCTACAAGATCATGGACTTATCAGCGATGGAGCTTCTTTGATTCAGGGTAAGTAAGTACTTGTAGAAGTATCAAAAAATGTATCAAAACAGGTATATTAAATGAAAAATACAGGGCAAACAAAAGCAGTGATACTTTTTTTCCATGTGAAATATGCTGTGAATCGCGAAAAACAAAAAAGAGTACAGCAATCAGGAGGGGGAATCAAAAATGAAGAGCAAAATCAATAAATACATTATGACTACGGTCTATGCGATATGCAGGATCTTCATAAATTGAAAGGAGTGGATGGCGGAAATATTCTGAAACAGTCAGAAATCCATCAGGCCCATATCAAAACAAGAAATGCCAAGAATCATAAACTAATGCTGCTATGCCAGTCTTCCAGAGATACCATCTCGCGATAAATCATTTCATTTTCTGCATTTCGAGAACATCTCTACCGTACTTTTGCCAGAAAATAATCCCAGCTATAAATGCTAGAGCAATAAGAGATATCCAAAAAATATCACGGTGTTTCTTTCTAGGAACAATGTGACTCAATAATACGACCAGTACATAACCAACAAAAATAATCCAAGCAAGATAACTCCCTGTCCAATAAATAACGATTCATCCTATAACCCAGAGAATAATATCCCAGAGAGCTTTATGTTCTCACTTGTGGACAAATATGGTTTCATGAAGTAATGGAAGTATGATGAGTATATATCCTGCGAGATAATTAGGATTACCGAGACTCGCAAAAGCACGATGCGTATCAAGGCGAGTTTGATAAAAAGGCATTAGGGGGTCAAATCCAACTTTTTGGAATAAAGCATACACGAGTACGACGAGAAAACTGACAAAACTTGTATAGAGCAGCTTTCTTCGTTCTGTAGATGAGAGAGACCTCAGAAGGAAAAAAAGAACAAAAAGACCCATATAAAAATACCAACCATGTCTCTTTTCAGGATTACCAGAAGTGAAATAAATATTCACATTATAATTCAACCAGAGTGAACCGACTGTCCATAAGAAGAAAGCTCCGAGTGAGATTATAAAACACCGGGAAAGGTAGACTGATTTTTTTGCAAGAAATAACTGAATTAAATGAGCCAGAGATGCCCCAATGACACAGAGAAGAAAGAAGTTGACTTTCACAGACTCAAATCAAGACAGGGGCATTTGAGGAAATACAGATTTCACAACCCGAGCCAAGTCTATATTAATGCCCGGTATATAGAGCCACGAATAAATAATTGGCGTGAGAAGAAATAATACCTGCAAAAAAATGAAACGAATTTTATTCATATGGTTTATAATAATAAAGAGTCGAGAACTGCAAAAAATCTCTCAACCTCATCTCTTGTTGTATCATATCCTATACTCATACGAACAGTTCAATTCACTCATAAATACTGATGGAGAGGTTCACAACAATGATGTCCAGAACGCAAACATATGCCCACTTGGGAGAATACATCAACAACATCACTCGGATGTTTTCATGGAATAAAAAAAGACCAAACCCCTATTGAATCAGACCTCCGGGAATGAAACACCTGAAGTCACTTTCCATATTTCTCAAAACCAACATCAATAAAATTAAGCAAATCTAGGTAATTTTTCTGTTGTGTTGGGGTTATTTTTGCGAGACACTCCACAGCAGCTCCGAGAGTGACAGCACCAGTAATATGTGGAGTTCCTGGTTCCCATCGTTCTGGAATACCTGCCTGTTCAGATCAATCCTGGTGGACAAAATTAATAGCTCACCCCCCACCTACAGGTGATTGCCAAGCTTTTTGAAGAACCTTCCAGAGCGCAAGTACGCCAATACCAGTATCCGCCATCATTTTATGACCAGAGAGGACAAGTGCATCACAATGCATATCAGACATTTCGAGAGGGCCATGAGTTCCCATCTGTGAAGCATCGACGATAAAAAGTCTCTCAGAACCGATAATTTCTCTCACCTGATTCATGGGATGCACTGCACCTGTCACATTACTCGCATATTGAAAACTCACAACCTTTACAGTATCATCCAATGTATTTTTGAGGTCATCCAAGTCGAGACAATAATCATCATCTAATCAGACAAATTTCACAACTGCACCCACTCGCTCAGCCAGCATCTGCCAGGGAACAATATTTGCGTGATGCTCCGAGAGAGACAGGAGGATAGTGTCCCCTTTTTGTAATACTCCATTGTGCTCCATCGCAAGAGCGAGGAGATTGAGTGCATAAGTCGCCGAATAAGTATACAGAACCTCCAATGGTTCACACCCTATCCAGCGAGCAACGGTTTTTTTCGAATGCTGATATGCGACCATCGCTGCCTCCGCGAGATCGTAATTTCCTCTTCCGATATTAGCATAAGAAGTATTTTCAAATTCACGGCGAGCAGCCATAACTTCCTCACGGCGAGGATGAGTGGAAGCATAGTCTAGATAAATATGGTCGTTTGACATAACAAAAGTATATATATTTTCTCAAAATCGATAGAGAATAATAGTCTACACAATTCCAAAACAACCATATAATAGATACATATGATTCTCCCTTTTGATAAAATATCCAGAAATGATGCCGACAAAGCAGGTGGAAAATGAGCATCTCTGGGTGAAATGACACATGCTGGAATAGCAATACCTCCAGGATTTGTCGTCCTCGCAGAGACATTTGAAGAGTTTATGGACGGCAATAATCTGAGAGCAGAAATAGAGACAATACTCGGACATCTCGATCATAACAATGTCGGCTCCATAGAGCATGCATCAGAAAAAATACAAGAACTCATACGCGGAGGAATAATCTCAGAAAAAACTCAAAAAGAAATACAAAAACACAGCAAAACAATCAAAACGGTTTTTGTCGCAGTTCGCTCTTCTGCAACTGCTGAAGACTGAGCTGAACACGCATGGGCATGACAACTCGACACATATCTGAATGTCCCAAAAACAGATATAATCACAAAAATTCAATCCTGCTGGGCATCACTATTTACCCCACGGGCCCTCTTCTACCGAAGCGAGAAATGACTCCAGGATTTGCACATTTCAGTAGCTGTAGTAGTACAAAGCATGGTTGATGCAGAATCAGCTGGTGTGGCTTTTACAGTTCATCCTGTGACAGAAAACACAGATGAGATAGTCATAGAGTGATCCTGGTGACTCGGAGAGGCTGTTGTATCAGGTGAAGTAACTCCAGATTCATTTGTAATCAGTAAATCATCCTGAGAAATAATTTCTGAACACATAGCAGAAAAGAAGAAAGGAATATTTAGAAATACGAATGGAGAAAACAAATGGAGAAATATAGAAAAACACGAACAAGAAATATCTATTCTATCTAAAGATAAACTCTCAGAACTAGCCAGGCTGATTATAAAAATAGAAAATCACTATGGTTTTCCTTGTGATATAGAGTGGGCACACAGCAAAGGGAAAATATATATTTTGCAAGCAAGACCGATTACTACCTTAAAAAATATACATCCAAAAAAAACAATTCTATCAGAATCATTTACAAGAGAATTTTCATTGATTCAAATACAAATGTGGTGAAGAAGATATACGAAAAAATTCCTGGAAACAAAAATAAAAAGTCTTCCTATATATGTCTTCAAATATAGAGATGGGTTAGTTACCGCTTATCGCTCTGAGGAGAATCAAAAAATACTAATAAATCCAATTATTAGAGAAAAAGTTAATCAAGATACAGAATTTCTTCAAAAATATTATGAAGAGCAGATGAATAATATTAAAAATATTGAAATAATCCTGCAGAAGAAAAGCATTAATACACTTGATTTAAAAAAGTATCTACAGAAATTATTTGATTTTTGGCAGTTGCACTATATTACTCAATTTTTACCTTTAGATTTCAATCTATTTACTGAAGATGAACGAAATTATGCTTTAAAAATCCGTTCCAAAATTGATAAGAAGATTCATTATCTATGGTGATGAATAGAAATTCTTTGTGAAAAAATATATCCAGAAATGAACGAGTTAATTCGTTGGTTAACATGGGATGAAGTGACAATATGACCCGTACCTAGCATTGATGAACTAGAAAATAGAAAAAAAATAGGTGTTATATTATACAATGATAGACTCGTAAATGAGAAAGAGTTAGATATTTTAAAAATAAAATATAGTTTTGAAATACAAGATAGAAATCTTGGGAATAGCGTTACAGGAGAAATCGCTTCTCATGGAAAAATTCAATGAATTGTAAAAGTAATAATGAAAAAAGAAGATTTGCGAAATTTTAAAAAAGATGAAGTATTCGTATCGTATATGACCATGCCAAATTTTGAGAGTGCGTACTCTCAAGCATGTGCAATAGTTACAGATGAAGGTGGAATAACTAGTCATGCTGCCATCATCTCGAGAGAGCTCAAGATACCTTGCATCATCGGGACAAAAAACGCAACAAAAATACTCAAAGATGGCGACCTTGTGGAGGTAGATGCAGAGAATGGAGTAGTGCAAATACTTGAAAGAAAGGAAAATATCAGCTGGGCATTTACTTACGATAGACAAATGTCATACCAGAGAATTGATCTCTTTCATTATGGATACTGCGAGAGATTATCTCAATATTTTGATGTCAAGATAGAAAATGAGCTCTACCGAATAAAAGACTGACTCGTGTCTGTTTTTTATGATGAACCATGACACAAAAAAGCATTTGAAAAAATACGCAATTTGCTCACTGGAGAAGAAAGAGCAGAATGGTACAAAAAAATATACAAAACAATCACACAGGATTATAAAGAATTTATAAGTTTTCTAGATAAATGAGAAAAAAAACGCGTCAAAAATAACCCCTCATACATACTCAGAGAATATATGAGTCACAATCGAAAAATCAGTCTCTCCACCTGGCTTCTCTATTCCTACATAGAGGAAATTCTCTCCGATGTGTTTCAAGAAATACTCCAACTGAAGTGAATAAAAAATTGGAAAGAAATATTTAACATACTTTCTCAGCCAGATGAGATGCTACCAAGTGATGAGTGGGAATACGATGTAGCTCAGACAGTCATTCTAGCAAAAGAAAAACAACCAGGAAGAAAAAAAACACTCGCTCTCAAATACAAGAGCTATGGAATGTACGATGTGATGTTTCATGGAAAGAGCCAAAAAGACATAGAAAAAAAGGTAGAGAAAACAACAGAGGAATCCGCGAAACAAATTGTAGAAAATCTAGAAACAAAATATAAACAACAGAAAAAGGAACTAGAAAAAATAAAAAATATAGAATGGAGCAAAGACGAAAAATCACTCTTAAGACTCTATCGCCTCTATGCAAATTTCAAAGACTGGAAAAACTTTCATCGAGAAAGAAGCGCTTATCAAATAAAAAAAGTCTACAGCGAAATAGCAGAAAAATATCCAGTAGAAGAGGAAATACTCTACTATATGACAGAAGAGGAAATACTGACAGGTATAGAAAAAAACAAATGGTTACCTAAAAAAGATATAGAAAAGAGGAAAGAAAATAGTGCACTAATATTCATGAAAAACAGAGAAGAAAATATTACCGATATGTCAAAATTAGCAGAACTAGATATATCAACTTCTATCCAGAAAAATAGCATTACTGGAGTCACCGCCTATCCGTGAAAAGTCACAGGAAAAGCTCGCATCATCAATTCTCATGAAGATCTAAAAAAACTCAAAAAATGAGAAATAATGATTTCTAGTACGACAAGACCAGACTATCTACCGTTTATGCAAGATGTAAGTGGGTTTATAACAAACGAGTGAGGCATTCTGTCACATGCGGCCATACTGGCTCGTGAAATCAAAAAACCATGCATAATAGGCACAAAGGTAGCCACGCAGGTCATCAAAACAGGAGATACTATTTGCTTAGATGGAGATAGTGGAGTGGTGGATGTACTGACCAAATAACTCACTAACACTAACCGTAGAATGTTTGATAGAGTTCCCTCATTTTTTCCAGAGTAATTGTTTTGGTGATATTACGGTATTGGACTACGAGAATCGGATTTCATTTTTCTCCTTTCTGAACCTCGAGAAGAGCATGTTCTGAAAAATTTATAGGCGTTTTCCAATTTTCCGGAGCGTTCTCTCAGAAAAGAGTCATCAGAATTGACTCAATAGCTGTCCCATGAAATCCAGAGACGATATCCGACATCCTCTCTCCATTATTTTTGTCAAAATGACTAAGAATATGGATTAATTTACGGATAAATCTCTGTGCTTCTTTTTTTGGTGTACTTTCTGACCATTTTCAATCAAGAAAATCGCTCATGACATCTTCTTGCCTTTGTTTTTTTGATTCAGACCCCCAACGAAGATTAAACTCTGCAGAAAAGCCATCCACACTCAGATATCTCCTCAATTTGACAGGTGATTGAGTACCATTACCTTCCAGGACAGCTGCAACAGTGTCTCTTACTCGCGGTGTTGTAGAAGAAACAGCAACAGGAAGATGAAGAGGTGGAATTTTTCCTCCTACCTTTTTACTCTCTTCTATACCAGTTGGAGTCAGATTTCCATCAGAATCCTTTTTTCCATGTCTTAATGCAACAATTTTCATTTTACTATTATATAGTATTTTAAATATATGTCAAATACATTAATAAAGTTGCAACCATGAATATCTGCATAAAATAGAGACAATTAAAAGAAAAAAACCTTCATTTTTAATTTTTCTTTTTTTATTTTTTAATTAAGTGTAAGGTGTCCCTCTACCAGTCCTACCGCCCAAAAAAATTCTCCGATGTTGTTGGTCAAGATTTTGTAAAAAAGATACTTGCTAACTCCTGCAAAACCCAAACATTTCACCACGGATATATCTTCTTTGGCTTTCATGGAATTGGTAAAACAACCCTCGCGCGAATATTTGCTCAGGCAGTAAACTGTACCAATGTGACCGCTGACGGAAATCCTTGCCACACCTGTGAGAATTGTGTAGCATTTGATAATAGCCGGATGATTGATGTGGTTGAGATTGATGCTGCGAGCTATACTGGTGTTGATGATATTCGTGAGATTATTGACCATGCCAAATTCACACCCACTCAAGGCAAGTACAAAGTCTACATAATAGATGAGGTACACATGCTCTCAAAGAATGCTTTTAACGCACTACTCAAAACACTCGAAGAACCACCAGCACATGTTATCTTCTTGCTCGCAACAACAGAAATCCACAAGGTTCCCGATACAGTACTCTCTCGCGTCATCCGTTTTGACCTGACAAAACTCGGAGAAAAGGATATATCTGATCTGCTCATAAAAATCTGTGGACAAGAAAAAATCACATACGAAGAAAATGCCATTCAGATGATAACGCATCGGGCACGAGGCAGTATCCGTGACTCACTCACTATGCTCGAAAAATGTATCATAGATTCCTCCGTAACAGAAAAAAATGTGACAGAAGCACTCCATCTCGTTAACTCAGGATTCCTCAGAGAAACATTTGATGCCTGTATTAGTGGTGATGGAGCATCTATTGCTCGCATAATCACAACAATTGATGAAGAAGCTATAGATGTACGCCAATTTTCGACACAGATGACTGAATGGATAGTCGACAACATTAGCGAGGCATTCCAGAAAAATATATTCCCTACTTATAGAGAAATATTTGATCTATTTACCCGAGTATTCGTCCAGAGTCGACAAGTTTCAATCCCTATGGATATACTCCGTATGGCTCTCTACGAACGAGTGAAGTGAGGTATGATGCCACCTCCTCAGAAGAAAATACCTACAGAAGCCAGAGAAATTCCAGTTAAAGAAGAAGAAAATATACCTACAGCAACAATAGAGCCAGAAGAAACAATGCCCAAAATCCCAGAAATAGAGCCAAAACAAAAAATGACTCAAGAAGAAATCATAGCCGCTCCGATAGAAGAAAAAATTGAAATACAAAACAATACTTTTAGTTCTGAAGAATTTCTCATACGACTTGAAAAGGCTGGTATCAAGAGTACGCTCATTCCTCTCCTAAAAACTGCACAAATGAGACTCGAAGGAAATACTCTGGAAATACAAACAACAGGGTTCTGCAAATCAAAATGTGTAGAAGCTCCGTACTACCAAATCTTGGAAAAGGTCGCAAACTCTTTTAATGCTGAGAAAATCAGCATAATAGTACCAAACGAGATACAACCAGAAACATCTCCTGCGGAAGAATCAGTAGAAGATGTCGCTCGTGCCCTATTTGAATAATTTTTTTGTATGCGCGATTTTGTCAAACAGTATATCATGACAAGAATGTTCGGAGAAAGAATCACCTCTGTTCTCGGCATCATCATAATCATACTCCTCATCCAAGATTTTGTAGTATTTTTTCTCGCAGCTTTTCTCTGTGCCTATCTCTTCCGTCTCGCAACAGAATGGTCTCAGAGCCATCTTCACACACTTGCGGAAAAAAGCCCAAAACAATTCAGATCAAGCATACTCTGGATTGCACAGGAAAGCGTCCTCCTCACCGTACTATACATATTCTTTGCATGAGCCCTGGTATTTGCAATTAGAGACATAGGACCGACACTCACAAGTGATATGATCAATCTCCTTCAATCTCTCTCTCAGAGATTTTCTGTTGATCTCGGTATATCTGAACTCCAGGACACGCTCAGCAAGTGGCGATCCCTCTCTTACCAGGTAGGAGATTTCATGAGTATAATATCTCCAAGCACTGACAGTAATACTATTTTCAGCGAGTTTCTCCGCATTAGTGGTATATTTTTTCAAATACTTTTCGCCTATGTTCTCAGCTTCATATGGCTCCTAGAATCTGAGAAAATACAGAAATACTTCTGACAATTAAAAAAAAGTCCATTTGCATTCTTTTACAGAGATATTCAGGTTCTCCTCGAAAAAATACAAAAGAGTTTTGGGCTCGTATTCCGAGCTCAAGGGAAAATAGCTATCGCAAACACACTTTTAACAGTAGGATGACTTTTTATAATAGGTTTATTTTATAGTCAGCTCAGCCTAGATGGAAGTATAGTTTTCCCCTATATATTAGCCCTTGGAGCTATTACATTTTTAACAAGCTTTGTACCTATTCTCTGAGTATTTATAGGTGGCATACCTATCCTCTTAGCAGGCATAGTCGAATACCCTGGATGGAGCATAATTGTAAGCGTGCTCAGTATGTTATTCATTATCCATGCATTCGAATGATACTTTCTCAATCCTCGTATAGTTGGACATTCTCTGAAACTTCCTACCCCCATAGTATTTCTCATACTCTTTATAGCGGAACATTTCATGGGAATTATAGGATTTTTCATCGGTGTACCCCTCTATCTCCTCATCGTTGAACTTTTTGCATCAATAGGAAACTGGGTAGAAAAAATGCAAAAGAGAACCTCAATCTAATCTTCCAAGACAACATCAACAACGAGAAACTGGGGGGTAACGGTATCTCGCCATGTATGCGCCTTGAGTGTCCCTATGAGGCTCACGGTTTTTCCAGCAATCTTCTCCTGGTAATCACCAAATCTAAATCCAAGAATATCCAGTTTACCGGGATAGTCCCAGCGAATATGTTCCCCTGATTGACCAAGGGGAAGAACAGGGAGCTGAATGTGCTCAAGGAGAAAAAGTGGTGCAGGAAATCATATACCAAAAGGACGAAGTATCTCAATGCCACGAAGAGTATTCAAGTCTATAGCTGAGGCATCTAATACGGTATCCACAGAAATAAGAGGGGTACTGTCATGACCGCTATAGAACTTATCCGCTGAATTTATCAAGCTCACGACAGCATCATCTATATCTGATTCAGCTATACTACATCCTGCTGCTCATGCATGGCCTCAAAATCGTGCGAGATAGTCACGAGATTCGTCGAGGATTCGTACGAGATCGATACCCGGGGGCGCACGAAGAGATCCTATGAAAAATCCATCATGAAGTGTAAAGATAGCACTTGGCTTATGATAAAGTTCTGTGATTTTTGCAGCGACGAGACCGAGTATTCAATGCTCGAGATCTGCATCAATATAGATAAGTATTGGGGCAGAAGAATCTATACTCTCAAGTGCCTTTTCAAATGCATCACGGGACTTCCCTTTTCGTATTTCATTCACAGCAATAAGCTCCTGAATACGAGCATACGAATCGAGTGATGATGAGAGCAGTGTTGCGAGGCTCTGATGTGGTGTTGTGATTCGTCCTCATGCATTCAGAAGAGGTCATACAAAAAATCCTATATCTTCTTCTGTCAGTATAGGTCGGTTCAGAGCACCGGAAAAAGTCTGAAAAAATGGATGATGAGATTGTTGGGACTGAAGTATTCATCGACGAACAATTGTACGATTTTCATCCTGCATGGGCATACAGTCAGCAACAGTACCAAGAGAAACAATATCAACATATTTCTGAAGTATTCATTCTGTTTTTTCTGGAAAGAAAAAATCAGACAGAGCATGGATCACCTTCCAGACAACCCCAGAACCAGACAATGCAGAAAAGGGATAGAGAGAATCAGTCCGACGAGGATTCACAACAGCAACACAATCAGGGAGAATATCTGGACACGAATGATGATCTGTGACGATGACATCCATACCAAGAGTCTGGGCGTGTTCTATAGGCTCTCTATCCTTTGTCCCGCAGTCGACAGTGATGACGAGTTTTGTGCCTGTTTGAGCTATCTCATCCATATGATACGATTTGATACCATAGCCATCATGAACACGATGTGGGAGTCTATAAGATACGTCAATCCCTAGCTCATCACGGAGAAAGAGGAAAAGTGCCGCAGTAGAAGAAATACCATCCACATCATAATCCCCGAATATCATCACTCGCTCCTTACTTTCTCGAGCAAATCAAATCCGTTCTATAGTTTTTTGAATATCAGGAAGAAGGAGTGGGTCATGGAGAATTTCTTTGGTGAGAAAATCTCGATCGACATTCCTAAGTGCAAGCAACAGTTCTGTGAGATTCTCAGGATGTGTTTTATGGAGCAATTGGAGTCTTTTTCCTTTTATTGTCTGAATATCTTCTCCCATTCGTATAATAAATTGATTATTTTGATGCAAGTTGTTCTTTCATGTGCTGAAATGCGTGATGTATGAGATCGTCGAGTTTGAAGAACTTTTCTCGTTCAAACAATATCAGTTCTCCATCGAGATTTGCGTGGAGCTTTCCATGAAAGGAGTCATCACTATTTCGTTTGACGGTAACCTCTATTCGCACAACAGCATCTGGTTTATCGCTATATTTTCGGAGGTAAGCATCCACTTTCCCCATACTCTCGTTCACGAGTTGCTCAATCAGTTCTCGCTGAGACTCAGCAGAATTATCTACCTGTATTATAAGCTGTGTTTGCATAAGAGAATGGTTATAAAATAAGCATTATAAGTATATACTGCTTGGATATTCGTCAAAGAGAAAAAGCTTGACGAGAGAAGAGTGAGTTTGGACCTAGAGAAATAGTGCATATGATAAGAATATATGATAAATTTGTTATTTTGGCTGCAAATATGAGGGATAGTAGTGCTCATATTTTATGTTATTATGAGATTTATAAAATCAATATGAGTGTGGTACAACTACGGAAAAAATGAGGAATATGCTGAAACAAGTCCAGAAGCCGTGAGGTATATTGGAAACTATTTGGTAAAATATGATCTAGATAGGAGTGTGCTCTACGATTTTGGAAGTAGCCAATGAAGCCTGATTTTCAGTCTTTTAAAAATTTGTAAAAATCTCAAAACAGTTGGAATAGAAAGAGATAGTTTCAAAAACTTCTGAGCAAACCTGGCAAATAAATTTCATAGATACAAGCATGCTCCTCTCTTTCTGAAGGAAGATTTCATGAAAACCGATATTAGTAAGGCAGATATTATTTTTATCTATGTTCCCCGAATTTTATTACCAAAACTGAGTAAAAAGATTCAAAAAGAATGAAAGAAAAATACCAAGGTAATTCTCTACAGGATATCATTTGATAATTGGAAACCGACCGAAATAATCCAATTAGATGGATACGATAAAAATCCAGATAATAAAATCTCCATCTATACCTGCCACGAAATTTAGCTTTTTTCTTCCTCTATCTGTACCATTTTTTTCTGTGCAAGTGCATCATCCCAGAGAGCAAAATCAATAGAAGGAATTAAAAAATTAAGTGCTTGGCCTTTTGTAAGTACTGGATAACTCAGAATTCACCAGATATATTCTTGTCTTTTTTTGTAGCAAGAAGATGAAAAATACGCAACAGAGCTTTTCGTACACTCTAGTTCATGAACGAGATATTTCTCTATTTTTGATGGAGAATCGTTGAGCCCAAACTGAAGAGGGCTCGTACTGAGAAGAGGATTACGAGAAAGTCCTGTAACAGGATTGTAGGAAATACTCATATTTGATGTGTAGTATCAGCTACTATAATAACTCGAACCATTCGGAGACATTTTTTGTCCCATGAAATACAAATATTCGAAATCTTCTATCTTTTGCCATTCTTCACGGTATTGTGTGTCTTTTTGTGCTCTGAATTGTTTCAGAGTGTCCTCAGAATAGCTCGGCAATACCACACCTGCGAGACGCATAGTGAGCATGAGCTCAAAAGCTCCCCTCTGTTCACTATTTACAAAGGCAGAACGATTAATCGGGAGCTGACGCAGAACAGACTCAAATGTGGGACTTTTATCATCTCATGGAACTGTTCTATCTATGAGCCTCTTATGATAGATAGACCATATATAGAGACGAGCATATTCATCCCATGTGAGAGGATGGTCACCATCAAGTATACTCCTCGGAGTGAGGATGCCATATTTCAGTAAATAACTGAGGGTATCTCGAAATTCTGGAGACTGATTTTTCACATCAGTGTAAGTGAGTTCTTGGGGTTGTGAGCCAAAATCAGTACCACCCTTATCGTCCAGAATAATATATGTATTCAGATGCTGTATCATCAAATTATAAATATCTGTTTTTTTACTTTTATCTGTCAGGAATATGAGCGAGAGAAAATGGGAATCATCCTCACCTATAATAATGATAGCTTCGCAGAGTATAGCTGGATGGGATGATTTTTTCTCATCAGTCACAGAAGACCAATTATTACTATCACAAACGACAAAACCCTCATGCCCACGATAAGTAATGAGTCTTGATTCAGTATTCTCAGAAAAATATGAGACTTCGTTGAGCTTTGTGAGGAGTTCGGTTGCACTGGTATCTGCAGTATAAAAAGAATTCGGAACAACACTCAGCTGAGCGTAGCTCCAGAGATTCCCGAGATAAGTACGCAGAGTAAAGAGATCATCATAGGTGACCATGAGCTCAGAAATAACACCGTTATAAGGGAAAAAGTTTGAACGGAAATCTACGAGCGATGATACGCCGGGCTTGATTTTCAAATGTGCAGGAACAATATTTATCTGATCTGTAGAAGAAAAAAGGAATTCACGAGGGAAAGAGATACCAGATAAGAAAGCAGTTATATTTTTCTGAATATCCGGATAGGTAATCTCAGTAGCAAAAGGTGTATCCAGCTCTAAGAGGAGGAGATTTGTATCGTTAACTATTTTGAAATAAACATATTGAGTCTTTGTTTTATCGCCACCCGTGTTACCCAAAACATCGACGGCATAGAATGATTGTCCGCCTATGCTCACAGTACGAAATTTCACATCCTGTGAAAATGGGAAAAATGACTGACTCGCGAGAAAATAACGAATTTCTTCTGGGGTTTGAAGTCGGGGAATTGCAAAATGCATAAAAGAAAATGCATAGACAGATGTTGTATTTTCTTCAGCAATTTGACCTTCAATAGATTTTTGAGGAATATAGGTAGTGATATTATATTTCTGAGGCAAATCCATAGTGACGAGCTTATCCACTATTTTTTGATTCTGCGAAAAAGTATCTACAGACTGGAGGAAGGCCGGAAATTTTGAACTATTTGTCTGGATTTTCCCTGAAGAAGAAAGTGCAGACTGAATAAAACTCTGTGCCTCTCTGATAGAAAGAGAATAGCCAAGAGCAGGATCGGAAGAGCCTCCAATAAGAAAGGTATTTATACCCACCATCTTGCCATCTAGGATGAGTGGTCATCCAGAATTACCTCCGGCTATGAGAGTATCTGTCTTGATGTAATTATTATTGTTATAACTGTATGTTCCTGAAACGATTCACTGAGTCTCAGTAATAGTATTTGCACCAACCCAGGGATACCCACGAGCTGTCACAGAATCTCCTACATTGGGGATATAGGAATAATCAGGAGGAAGGACTGAAAAATAAGAGAAATTAACTGTACGACCAAAAATATCAATAGGATCAATCTGGAGCAGTGCAATATCCTTTGTCGTATTTCTCGATATTACAGAGGCAGTGTAATGACACTTCGGTGGAAGAGTTGGATTATCAGTAATGCACACAGAAAAATCATCAGATATACCTCAGAATCAATCGTCCACAACATGACTATTTGTGAGTATATGACCTGAGGAATCTATAACAGAACCACTCCCCCATCACTGAAGGGAAAAATACATTCCCAGTGGC
Organism: Candidatus Altimarinota bacterium; assembly: GCA_017992415.1. Lineage (GTDB taxonomy): Bacteria > Patescibacteriota > Gracilibacteria > BD1-5 > JAGOOR01 > JAGOOR01. The sequence goes on along the minus strand of JAGOOR010000013.1, from coordinate 4,797 downwards.
TCTTTATAAGAAATAATCTGAACCACGGGTGATGAATTTGCGAAAGAAAAAGTTCAAAATACAAAATACAAAGCGCATAAGGAGAAGAGGATTTTTTTCATAGAATGAAATATTGGTGGAGATTTTTTAAAGTATTGTCATTGTAGTCTGAGAAAGAGAAAATCAAACGAAAACTCCCACCTGAAGGTGGGAGTTTGGAAAAATAAGAAAAAATACTATTCGTCGTCTTCTTCGAACTTGACACCTCGTTCAGTACGAATTTTCTCAGTAATAGCAGCAGGGACAGGTGCATAGTGAGAGAATTCCATCGCATAAGTTGCACGACCCTGAGAATTTGACCGGAGAGCCGTAGAGTAACCAAACATCTCTGAGAGAGGAATATGAGCCTGGATGATTTTTGCCATACCACGATCACCCATCTCGTTGATCTGACCTCGTTTACCATTTACATCACCGAGGATATCACCCATATATTCTTCTGGAGTATTGATCTCGACTTTCATAACTGGCTCGAGGAGTATAGGTTTCGCTTTTTTAGAAGCTTCTCGGAAACATTTACTCGCTGCGATACGGAATGAGAGTTCATTCGAATCGACATCATGATAAGAACCAAATGTAAGAGTTGCCTGTACATTCACGAGTGGATAACCAGCAATAACTCCTCGTGCATAGGAAGCATTGAGTCCTTTTTCAACACCTGGGATATATTCTCGTGGAATAACTCATCCTGATATTTCATTGATAAATCTATTTTCATCTTTGTAATTCTCAGGGTCGGATTTTCTCATTTCTTCAGTAATCGGGTCAAATGTGATAATAACATGACCGAATTGACCACGACCACCAGTTTGTTTCTTGTATGAATATTCTTGATCCTTAACACCGAGAGTGATAGTTTCACGGTATGCTACCTGAGGAGCACCAACATTACATTCAACCTTGAATTCACGACGCATACGATCAACGATAATATCGAGATGAAGCTCACCCATACCAGCAATGATAGTCTGACCTGTTTCACTATCAGAACGGATACGGAATGAAGGATCTTCTTCGGCAAGCTTACCAAGTGCTGTACCCATTTTTTCTTGATCTGCTTTTGATTTTGGTTCGACTGAGACAGAGATAACTGGTTCTGGGAAATCAAGGGAGAGAAGCTGAATAGGATGAGCCTTGTCGCAGAGAGTATGCCCAGTTTTAGTCGCTTTGAGACCGATAACCGCAGCGATATTACCGGTTGTGATTTCGGTGACTTCTTTACGATTATTTGCGTGCATCTCTACGATTCGCCCGATTCGCTCAGTTTCTCCATTGTTAGAATTGTAGACAGCTGTTCCTGATTTGAGAACACCAGAATAGACGCGTACGAAGGTCAGACGACCTACGAATGGATCGGTCATAATCTTGAACGCAAGAGCTGAGAGTGGCTCTGTATCCAGTTGTTTGAATTCTACGACCTTTGTGTCATCATCGATGTCAGTACCGGTGATTTTCCCTTCGTTGATATCAAGTGGTGACGGGAGGTAGTCGACGACAGCATCGAGAACTCTCTGAACACCCACATTCGCGAGAGCAGATCCACAGAAAAGTGGGAATACATTTCCAGAGATAACACCCTTTCGGATACCCGATTTGATTTCTTCGGCTGTGAGCTCTTCGCCTCCGAGGTATTTGTTCATGAGGGCATCATCTTGTTCTGCAGCTTTTTCGATAAGCTCGAGACGAGCTGACTCAGCGCGTTCACGCATGTCTTCTGGGAAAGGAAGTTCATATTGTTCGACACCCATATTCCCCCTAAACCCATATGCTTTCATCTCGACGAGATCGACGATACCACAGAAATCACCTTCACGACCAATTGGGAGTTGTGCTCGAACGACTTTGTTTCCAGCGAGTCTCTTTTGGATAGATGCATAGGTCATCTCAAAATCACCACCAGTTTTGTCCATCTTGTTCGCAAATGCGATACGAGGAACTCCGTATTTATCAGCTTGCTTCCAAACAGTTTCTGACTGAGGTTCTACACCCTGTGATCCGTCGAATACGACGACACCACCATCGAGGACACGCATAGATCTCTCTACTTCAATAGTGAAGTCTACGTGACCCGGAGTATCAATGATATTGATATCAAGACCTTTCCACGAAGTACGAGTCGCAGCAGCCGTAATAGTAATACCTCGCTCTTGCTCTTGCTCCATCCAGTCCATCTGGGAAGCACCTTCATGAGTTTCACCAGTTTTGTGGATTTTACCCGAATAAAAAAGGATGCGTTCAGTAGTAGTGGTTTTACCAGCGTCAATATGAGCAATGATACCGATATTACGGATCTTGCGGAGTTTGTCTTCAGCAGCAGACATAGACATCTAATTAAAAATTAAAAATGAATAATTAAAAATTGAGGATTTTTATACCCATCATTATTCATTGTACATTATTCATTGTTCATTTTATTTCGAGCGATAGCTTGAAATAATGATGGTATTGTATAGAAAAAGGTCGAGTGTCAAGAAGATAAAAAATCACTAAACTCTATAATTTTCCCAGAAATTTTTCCTGAAATTCTCATACTGCCCTGCCTGAATTGCCTCTCTCGCTCGATCACAGAGTCGCATGAGGAATTCGACATTGTGCATGGAGAGAAGTATCTGTCCGAGCATCTCATCAGCATGGCAGAGATGACGGAGATATCCGAGGGTATAGTTTTCACTCACGGAAGTTTCCAACCCTGGCGCGACGGGGATTTTGTCCATTGAACCATTCAGGGAACTCCGATCGACTCTGAGATAGCCGTTGGAAGTGAAAGCTTCACCATGGCGACCGAGTCGAGTCGGCAACACACAGTCAAACATATCGACTCATCTGGCAATCGCTTCGACGAGATCTTCTGGTGTTCAGACTCACATCAAATAATGCGGTTTTTCTGGTGGGAGCTCAGGAGCGAGAAGGTCAAGCGTCGCAAGCATAGACTCTTTTCCTTCTCCAACAGAGAGTCCCCCGATAGCTATACCGAGGGTTGGAAGGTCTCGCAAGAAACGAACTGATTCCAGCCTCAAATCGTCATAGGTCACACCCTGAATAATCGGAAAAAGTGTCTGCGGATGGAGTCATTTCTCGGCACGAACGAGTTCATTTTTCTGCCATTGTGTGAGACATCGCTCTGCCCACATATGAGTCCGAGTAAGTGCTTCCCGAGCTCGAGTTTTGGAAGATCATCCAGCAGCCACATCATCGAAAGCCATGATAATGTCAGCTCCCAATTGAGACTGTATATCCATAGCCTTTTCTGGGGTCATGTAATGCTTATCACCATTGAGATGAGATTGAAACTCGACGCCTTCGTCGTCAGTTTTGACGAGTGATGGGCCACCATTTCGTGGATTACCGAGAGAAAATACCTGAAATCCCCCGCTATCCGTGAGGATAGGGAGGTCTACATTCATGAACTGGTGCAGTCCACCCATTTTCTCGACCACATCAGCCCCAGGTCGGAGCATGAGATGGTAAGTATTACTGAGCATGATTTGTGTCTTCATCTGCGCGATTCCCTCTCTCGTGATTCACTTAATCGTCGCAGCAGTACCGACCGGCATAAATACGGGCGTCTGAATACTCCCGTGAGGAGTATCGAGTACTCCTGCACGAGCGAATCAATCAGAAGAGTCTATTTTGAAGGAGAACATAGATAAATTTATACCTGTTTAAGAGAGGTAAAAAGCCTATTTAGCACGGCACCTTTTGCATCTTCATCTCACGCTATACCAGATTCTCCCAGAAAATTCACTTCCACAACTACGAGCTGTCCTGACTGTGTACGAGCGAAATCCAAAACATAATGCTTCGGTAAAATATCTCTGTGAGCAGATGTAAATCTCTCAAGAAAATCAAGCACATCATCAGCCGGTTCATCTATAGGTGCATTATCATGCCAATACCGTCCCACACACGAAAGTGCATGGTCAATAATCCAACTACGGTATTCAATTTTTCATTTGTCATCCTCAGCTATATCGATGGGCTGAGAGACTATGAGTGGCTCAGATGAGTCTACAGGAACTGTGGAAATCTCACCAGAAATATTTACAACAGGTAAACCATTCGTACCTGCAGAAATGACTTCTTCTGGATTGATGACCATGCCATGTCCTGCACTTTTTTTCACAAGTGTTTTTGCAAATATCCTTCAAGCAGAATCACTAAATCAGGCTAGAAAATCTGGGGTACAATCATCAAGCGTGCATACCTCTACTCGTCTTCAGTTAAATTCTGAATTCACTAAATTTGGCCACCTATGAACAATATCTCTATCACTTTTGGTGAGAGTATTCGTTGCATTAATTCTCTCAAGAGTATCGAGGAAAAGAGCAATACTTGGAATGGTAGAGAATGTAAGTACATCTCTACTCGATTTACTTACTGCCTCTGCTAATTCCTCTAATCACAAAAATTCGGTACCCCTCTTGATCATAGCTACAGGAAATACAGAATCCTTCCCAATTACTTCTCGAGCTGTGTTTGCTATAACAGCTCCTGGTCAAAATGGACCACCCCAGGCATCAACACAAATAAGAGGAGTAGTCATAACAGAGTTATATTATATAGCCTAGTACTCTCCGCCTTTAACGAAGGTGTAAGCAGTCCCCTGTTTACCAGCACGAGCTGTACGACCGATTCGGTGGACATAGTCCTCACGAGTAGCCGGTTCGTCGAAGTTGATGACATGAGAGACATCAGGGATATCCAGACCTCGAGCGGCAACATCAGTCGCGATGAGGATACGGATTTTATTCGTACGGA
>JAGOOR010000012.1 GCA_017992415.1 Candidatus Altimarinota bacterium | reverse complement strand
TCACGAGCAATTGCTCTGTCGTCCCGAAGGAAAGTGACGCGCTACCCGTGCGGTTAGGCTACGAGAGCAGGAGAGAATGCCGCTTTTACACGAGCGAGACCTCCGAAAGAAAGTGTTTTAGCACTTAGATTTTGTCTGTTTTGGTGATAACGCCCGATACAGACATCGTGCGAAAAGCAAAGATGATTCCACAGGCGCCGATAGAAGCCGGTCACCCCCTCTACGAGAACAATTTGAGAATAAATGACTTATTCGACTTTATTATACACAGTTTTTTTATTTTGTGTAAAGATTGTGTGAGTTTTATGCCCAAAACTACTTGCAGACAAGGGCATTCTCGGGTATTATAAGGGCATATTTATGGCGCAAAGCATTTTCATACAGCAACCAACTGATATTCTACCAAATATGACACCCGTCCAGGAGGTTGTAGATACGACTTCTGGTCTATCTGGTATGGAAATATTATTCCTCGTCGTGGGTGGAATAGTAGCATTTTTCGTCATCAGAAGAGCTGTCAGACTCCTCCTCGAGCTCTGGCTCGCACGATATCTCGTCTATATCCAGGTATCCGTTCCTCGTTCTGATTCAAAACTCGACAAGGAACACGAAACAAAGAAAGATTTCAAAGAAAAAGCCGGTATCATGAGTCTTGTCCATAACTCTATATGGAAAATACCGAGCACATCACTCAAGTATACGGTGATGAATTTCCTCTTCAATCATATCAAATTCTCGTACGAAATCATCTACAAGGAAGGACAGGTATTCTTTTTTATCGTCACTTACCGTGATCTCTTCCCTACCATCAATCAGACTATTACTTCTATCTATCCTGATGCAGAGGTTGTCATGCGCGAAAAGAAAGACTATATCACTTTTGAAGGCAAACATTCAGTCGTCAGGACAACGAGTTTTGCAAAAGATGAAGATAAATACTTCCCTATCAAGACCTACAAATATTTCGAAGAAGATCCTCTCACGACTTTTACCAATGTGTTTGGCGGGCTCAAGCAGACAGATGTCGCGATATTCCAGGTAACAGCAAAACCACTCTCGCACCGGTACAATAAGAAAGCAAAAAAGGTTGCTGGAGAATACAGTAAAGGAAAATACAATCGTGGTGGATCATGGCTCCTCTCGTGGGGACTATTTGGAAAAATGCTCGCTCCTCTCGGGTGGATAGTCACAAACTTTGTACAAAACAAAGCAGATGCAAATCCTATGGGAGCATCAGGTGGGGACTCTTATAAGATATTTAATCAAGCAGAACAAGAAGCACAGAAAATGGTGGGAGAAAATGCAGCTCAGAATGCATTTGAAGCGAGTATGATAGTCCTCGTAGGAAGTGACTCAGAAGCAGGAGCGCAGAATGGAATAGATAGCATGCTCGCATCAACCAGCGTCTATACCAACGAATATTGTAATAGCCTCGATAATAATCAGATGCTCGAAGGAATGTTTCGTCCACTTATTCGTTTCCTCCACAAGGCAGCATTTCGATACAAGCTCGCAGGATTTGTCACAAAGATGAGCCCATACAGTGTCGATGAACTCACGACACTCTACCATTTCCCTGATGTAAACTACAACAAATCCCCTATCATCTATTGGCTCGGGTACAAGAAAGTTGCTCCTCCATCAAATCTCAAAATCCCACCAGAAAAACTCCTCATGGTAGACTATGTGAGAGAGGGCGACTATATACTCACAGAAGATGGAACACGGCTCAAGACTGATAAATTCGGTAATATTGCTCGTGGACCAAACGATGGATTCATGACAGAAAAAGATAAAGAAATCCTCCTCCAAACAGAATGAGATAAACGAGGGCAACCTGTCGATGAAGGAAAACTCCCAAAATCAGAAGAAAAAAATCGAACACTGTGAGGATTTCCAATATACAGAGATTCCGTTCTTCTGGGATGGAATGAATACAGGAACAAAAAACAACCCATCTATTTCAACAAAAAAGACCGTGGACGACATCACTATATCATCGGTAAATCATGAGGAGGTAAATCCGTACTCATAGGCTATCTCGCACGACAAGACCTCTGGAATGGTGAAGGTATCTGTGTGATAGATCCCCATGGTGATCTCATAGAAGACATCATCGCATTTACACCAAAAGAGAGAGCTCGTGATATGGTGATATTTGATCCTTCTGATTATGAGCGCCCTATGGGTCTGAATATGCTCGAGGTAGTATCTACCGATCCCGACCTCCGAGCTATAGAAAAGGACAGAGCCTCTCTCGACGCGACTTCTATATTTATCAAAATATTTGGTGATGAAATATTTGGACCACGAATTCAACACTATTTCCGAAATGGTGCCCTCACACTCATGGATGATGAAGATGATGGTGGTACGCTCATCGATGTCCCCCGTTTATTTGTCGATGAATCATTCCTCAAATACAAAGTAAGTAAGATAAAAAACCCTGTTGTAAAAGCATTCTGGGAACACGAATATGCACAAACTGGTGAGAGAGAAAAACAAGAGATGATCCCCTACTTCTCAGCAAAATTCTGACCGTTTATCACAAATACTACCATCCGTAATATCATCGGACAACCGAAGTCAGCATTTAATATTCGTGAGATAATGGATAACCAGAGATGTCTCATGGTAAATCTCTCAAAGGGTAAAATCGGTGATCTCAACGCTCAACTCCTCGGTCTCATCTTTGTATCCAAGGTCAATCTCGCAGCGATGAGTCGTGCTGATATGGAAGAAAAAGACAGAAAAGATTTCTTCTTCTATGTGGATGAGTTCCAGAACTTTGCAACAGATACATTCTGAGAAATTCTCTCAGAAGCTCGTAAGTACAAACTCGCACTCATCATGGCGCATCAATACATAGCCCAGATTGGTGGTTCAGGTGAGAAGTATAAGAGTACAGGAAAACCCAGTATCAAAGAAGCCGTGTTTGGTAATGTGGGCACGATTATGTCGTTCAAGGTTGGTGCTGAAGATGCTGAATATCTCGAAAAAGAATATGCACCAACTCTCTCTCAACAGGATATCATCGGTATTGCAAACTACACAACATACTGCAAACTCAATATCGATAATGCCTCTACCAGACCATTTGATATCAAGACAATATGGGATAATTATTATCGTAACGATAGAGCGGCTGACATCATAAAAGAATACTCTCGAAAAATGTATGCACGCAAGAAACAATATGTAGATATGGAAATAGAAGCACGACTATGAATCGGTCAGGAAGAAATACCTGATGAGGAAACAGAGCCCTCCACACCTTCCGAAAATATACCAGAAGCTACAGAAGAAGCCTGAACAGATACCTCTCAAAATCAAACATAGTTATGCAAAAATTTTTCCAATATCTGAGAATTTTTCTCTTCTTTGCGGGGATAATAGGATGTGCGTGGGTCAGCGCTGATTTACCAGGACTACGACAGATATATGAGTGAGACAAATATTATAACTATAACGGGTGAAGAACAGATGGAACCGGCGTGCGAAATGTCCTCATACAGGTCTTTAAAGCTCTTGCTATAGTTGTTTTTGTGTTAGCTGTACTCATAGCATTTATCTCTGTTATACGACTTCTCGTCTCAAAAAATGATGAAGAGGATTTCTCAACATGGGTACAGACACTTGTATGGAGTATTGCTGGTATATTTCTGATATCGATCGCCTACACCGTGATCAGACAGTTTGAAACACGAGTATTCAACACCCAGAACATTAGTACTCAGACGGTGTACAACACTGTCATAAATATTGTATATCCTATTCTCAACTTCCTTCGCTATATTGCTGCAACTGTTTTCTTCCTGGGAACCATTTATGCTTTTTATCGAATTGTGACAGCAGGCGGAAATGAAGAATGATTCGATGATGGGAAAAAAATATTCATCGGTTCAGTAATAGGTTTTATCATTATGATGCTCGCTGAACCTCTCGTGCGTATAGCATACGGATGAGGTAATTGTAGTGGAAATAGAATATTTGGTATCCCTACAAACTGTACCAATCGTGTGCTCGATGCAACAGGAGTGCTCGGTGTCGTAGCGAGGATAATAGTATTCCTCAATGGTTTTATAGCACTCGTCGTCATCATCATGGTTATGTATGCATGATTCCTGGTGCTCACTGGAGCAGGAGATGAAGAAAAGAATGACAAAGCAAAAAAGACAATCAGCTACGCACTTATCGGGGTAGTGATTCTGATTTTCAGCTATGTGATTTACAGATTTATGATACTACAAGGGTAAACTCGAATCTGCCTGTAAAGCCTTGATGTGGAAAAGAAAATAAGTAGCTGAAACAAAATCTAGCTCGATTAACCAACATACAAAAGCGAGCAATTCGAGGAAAGAGCTTTTTAGATGACAGGGGTTCGCTCAGTGTGAATGACTGAGAATAAAAAGCGAATTAACAAAGTATTCTGTGTTGCCCTTAGAAGCAGTATTTCTTTGGGGTAATAATCGGACAAGGTCGCTCTCTTCCATCTTTCATTATCTTTTCACAGACTCGTGCCGATATCTCATCAGCACCATCTGGACGAGTCTTGATACGATATTGGAAATATTCTGTCACAGGCTGAGGATTGAGATCGGCCTTGAGAGAATAAGTATACTCAACACAATAGATAGCTTCTGTGGGTTTTTGTTCTGGAGCGAGAGTCATACTCTTCACAGAATATCAGCCATTGAGCTTACTGAGAAACTGAGAATAAGAATATATATCTCTTCGCGCATTACAGAGGGTGTTGGAGAGAAGCGAGCATGCTGTTTGAAAATCAGCCGACTGGATAGATACAAAATATTTTTCCAAAAGTTGTCGCCCGCGGAGTTGTAGGGTCTCAGCTGTTCGAGGATTGTACTTACTAGGATCAAAAGATGCAGGAGCAGCAGTTGTAGTAGGTTGTGGTGTAGCGGTGTTAACAGGTGCAAGCTCGATTTCTGCGGAAGAAGGCTGGGCCGTAGTATCTCAACCAGCTCTTGCAATATCTATTGTATCAGCTTTTTCACTATCCTGGGGATTTGTGAGCCTTGCGGTAAATTGTTTCTGTCAATAAACAAAATAAATAAGAAAAGCAAAAAACAATACGACGAAAATAAGTGCAAAAAGAATAAAAATATAGCGAGCATCTGACGAGGAAGGGCGATTTGTGGTAGCCATATTGAAAAGAAAAATTATATAAACGAAGTATACAGATGTATCTCATTCTTCGAATTTTTTTCTCTTGCCGTGTGCTATTTTTATTCTGATGCATCTATTGCCTCTGCAAACTGCCGAGCTCGATCTTCATAATCATGAAACATATCAAGACTAGAACATCCTGGAGAGAGGAGAATAATATCTCATTCTTGTGTACTCTCTGAGGTAATCTGTACAGCTTCTTCCATACTGCTAACCGAAGTTGCAGGTACAAAAGCTTCATGACAGGCCTGAAGAAATATCGATTTTGTTTCCCCTATAGCAACACACTGAGCACAATAGTCTCTCAATATATCAGCTAACCCTTCAAAAGTATCACCCTTATTCTTACCGCCAGCAATCAGATGAACCTTGCGAGGAGTAAAGGCACAAAGGGCTGCATAGAGAGATTGAGCTGTAGTTGATTTACTATCATCAACCCATATTTTACCATTCTTGAATGAGATTTGTTCAAGACGATGTGATAATGCTGGTACAGAAGGAAGTATCGTGGAAAGAGTTTTCGCTGGAACACCAATTTTGAGAGCAAGAGAAGCAGCAAGAAAAATATTTACAAGATTGTGATCTCCGAATAACTGACGATCTGATATATCAATGAGTGATTCTGGAGTAAGAGTGAGGAGCCCATGATCAATACAGAAAACCTCTGGCATAACGACAGACTCTGTCGGAAAATGTGGAAGCTCAGGAAGCAGAGGGATTGTCGACGCAGGATAGAGAATGAGGTTTTTTGTATGTCAGAGGAGATTGAGTTTTGCATTGTAATATTCAGAAACATCATTGTGCCAATCAAGATGATCTGGGTGGAGATTTGTAAGGATTGTATTATGTGCATAAAAAGTACGAACATGGTACGCCATAAAACTCGAAACCTCGAGGACTATGTGCCCTTCTTTCTCTGATTTCTCATATACATCTAGGAGGATGTCAGCAAAAGCAGTTCAGAAATTACCACCGAGATAAACAGGTAATTCGGGAAATCCTGCCTGAAGAAAATGAAATAAAAGCCATGATGTTGTCGATTTACCATCAGTTCAGGTGACTGCATGAATCTGGAATCATTTTGGGATATATTTTGAGAGAAAATCCAGCTCAGAAAGCACCTTATCTGATTCATACACACGGTGAGATGATGGAATTCACGGAGATGGGACAACGGCAGAAAAGTTATCGAAGGATTCCGGAGCATCAGACTCATCGCAGAGAACAAAATCAATATCCATTTTAGTGCAAAAGCGAGCCAGAGACTGTCCCACTTTTCATTTACCATAGAGAAGAATAGTGCTCATGTAATTATATTAATTATGAATTAGATAATAATGCAATAGACCAAATTGCAACCCCGTCTATGTTTGAGCAAAATAAATAAACACTTTTCTAAAGAAAATAAATACCTCCTCCAGCAGCAATATCGACATTGTGTTTTTGAATATAAATATTGAGCTTTTCTGCTGATTCCTCCGAAGGATCTATGAAAATCATAGATGGAAACAGCTTATGCAATGACTTCCTAATGTAGGAATAATGGGTGCATCCTAACACAATTCCTCCACTTTTCTCATTTATATGGGGTACAATTGGAGCAAAATATCTATCAACTATACTCTGCCATTTTTCATCTTCACATGACCACTGGTAAGAATGGTACAGATCCATGAGTTGCAAAAAATCTCACTCATTCTGACAATGATGAACAGGAAGGAGTAATTCTATTTCTCGAACAAGATCTCATGGTAATGCGATTTCTTGTACATGTGTTTTCTCATCAAGTATCCTTACTCGCTCAGCATATGTTTGTGATTTTACCGTTTGTTCCGTCGCAAAAACAGTGACATTTTTAAGTCATAATTCAACAACTTTTTCAGCCCCCGGAATTGTCACTCAGAGAATTTTTTTATCCGGGAATATTTCTGTCTGAAGTTTCCGGAGCGTCCATGCAGATGCAGTATTACATGCAAGTATGACTATAGTTGCACCGGCATCAAACAACTTCTGTACTCCAGCAATAGTCAGTGCTTGGATTTCTTCCGGTGACTTTTCTCCAAAAGGACAATTCTCATAATCAGCATGATAGAGATATGACCAATCCGGAAAACGATATTTCATAGCAGCGAGAAATGTCAGCCCTCCTGATCATGAATCAAAAATACCTATCATAGAAGGTGCTTAGAGCGGAAAATTCTCTGGAAACGACGAAATTCAGACCAATTGAGAGCAAGAAAAACAATTCCATAAAGTACCATAATTGCCAATATTCATCCAAAAAGAGGAAGTCTTCCTGTAAAATAATCTTCGAGATGAAAATGAGACAAGGCCCAGGTGAGGAGTCATATTCCGACCATATTTTCCCAAAAAACGGTCCAGCGAAAACTCGCAGCAAATTTTCTCGTTTGCTGAAAGGAAAGAATCCAGATAAAGACCCAGCCTATTCCGCTCGCAAAAGCAGACCCGACAACCCCCCAGAGATTCAGGAAGATATAATTTGTGACAACATTGAGCGCAACTCCTGCCAGAAGAATAAACATTTTTGTCTTTGGTCGTCCACTTGCTGAAAGAATCTGAAAATCAATCTGAAGAAGAAAATTAAAAAGCAAAAAAGGTGCAGAATAGAGAAGTATAGTTCCGGAAGTTTCGTATCCCGGTCAAAAAAGTGTAGTAGTTAGCGTAGAACCAAAAAGCATAAAAAAGCTTGTCATCATAAGACCTAAAATTGAAAACAGTTCATAGGTAAAAGCATGGATAGCGATAACCTTTTTCTCTTCACCGCGTTTCAGTAAATCAGAAAAAACTGGAAAAAGAAAATATACACCAGGCAAGAGAAACAAAAATGGTATACGGATAAGAGAAAGATAATTCGTATAATACCCCGCTGCCTCTACACCAAGCATGTAGACAACCATCTGCATATCTACCTGGGAAAGAAGCATACCAACATTCGCTGAAAGCATAACCCATATAGCATATTTGAGAATACTCTTATAGCTCGCCCAAGAATAAAACCATCACTGAAAACTAAAGTATGAGTGATATTTGTAAGTAAGAATACTGACTGAGAGACCTAAACCTCACAAAATACCAGCTGACCAGGCCCACGCATAGGATTGTATAGTATGCATATCCAGAAACCACAAACCACACACCATACACATCAGGAGAAACATTCGAGCAAAATCTATAGATTTTTGTAATTTTGTATCCTGAATAGACTGAAAAAAAGTATTCATAGTCATGAATATATTTTGAGCAAAAAACTGAATAATCAGAATCTGGAGAAGAACTCCAGCCAATGGAATGCTAAAATAATGTTCAGCTAACCACCCTGCTCAAAAGAAAAGAAGTAAAGAAAGAATGGTGCTCGTAATAAGGTTTGTAGTAAGAGCAATGGAGAAAGTATTTGTAATTTTTTTTGTATCTTTCTCGTGGATATGTCCTGGCAGAAAGTAATTCAAACTCTCCGTCATACCAAAATCATTATATGAACCAAGGATAGTCATGAGGCTCATGACAGCATAGAGAGTACCGAGTTCCTCAACAGAAACAGAGTTTGAGATGACAATCTTGATTATGTAGCCAGTAGGCGCAATCAAAAAGGAGAAAAAATATATCCAGATATTTTTTCGGAGCAGACGAGAAAAATAATGATTATCAGAAGTCGACATAAGCTAGATTTTCATAACTTCTTCCTCTTTTATCTTTGCAGTTTCATCTATTTGTTTATTGACTACATCAATAGCTTTTTGGAGATCTTCTTCATAACCTTCTACGACATCTTCTGACTCTGTTTTATCAGCTTTTAAGCTCTGTATGTTCTTATGAAATTCAGCACGGATACTTCGCACAGAAACTTTTGCATCTTCTGCCATATCTCGTGCGATTTTCTGGAGATTACGACGATTATCCTCGGTCATCATAGGTATAGCTATGAGGATACTATCTCCCCTGTCCTGAGGATTGAGGCCGATATTAGCCTGAGCAATACCGCGACAGATATCAGCACTTGTGGTCCTATCAAAAGGTATAATAGAGAGCGTCCGCTGATCCATAACTGTAACACTTGCTACATTTTTTACAGCCATAGATGATCCGTATACAGGAACGAGAATATCTTCTACAAGTTCTGGTTTAGCCCGTCCAGCCTGAAGTTTTGAATACTCAGACTTGAGGTGCTCGAGAGCTTTGGCGAGTTGAGGTTGGAGATCTTTTAACATAAATAAATAATATAATATAAGAGGAATATAGATGGATTATAGCGAGAAAAAGATTTTTCCAAGCATGACCGCCGTGACAAAGATTTTTTTTAGATAGAATCGACGCATGCTTAATAGTGAACAAATCCGTGCAGTTTCAATCATAGATGGCCCACTCCTTATCCTTGCAGGCGCAGGTTCAGGAAAGACTCATACCCTCACAGAGCGAGTATATTCAATGATTCATGAAGTAGGTATAGCTCCCACCTCAATTCTCTGTGTCACTTTTACAAATAAAGCAGCAAGAGAAATGCGTGAACGAATTGCAAAAAAACTTGGACGCGACATGCCTATGTCTTTCGGGATACCGCGCGATTTCCCTCTTGTATCAACATTCCACTCAATGTGAGTCATGTTTTTACGGCTATTTATAGATAAAATAGGGTACGCGAGAAATTTTTCTATTTATGATGAAGATGATGTACGGTCAATTATAAAAGAAATAGTAGAAGGTAGAAGAATAGACCCCAAAGACGCACCAGTACGACAAGTCCAATATGAGATATCCCTAGCAAAAAACAGTGGACTCTCCCCCGATAAATACTCACTCTCTGCAGAGAGTCATTTTCAATGAATTGTCGCCGAGATATATCCAGATTATGAGAAAAAAATGCGGGCAAATAATGCTCTCGATTTTGATGATATACTCCTAAAAACTCGAGATGTATTACATATATCATCAGTCCTCGAACACTTCCAAAATATATTTCAATATTTCTGCGTTGATGAATACCAGGATACTAATTCTATACAGTACGAAATTATTCAACTCCTCGCAGATAAATCAAAAAACCTCTGTGTTGTAGGTGATGATTGGCAAGGAATATATTCATGGCGTGGTGCAAATATTGCAAATATCCTCAATTTCAAACATGACTTCCCAGCAGCGGAAGTCGTAAAACTCGAACAAAATTATCGATCAAGCTCCACGATCATCAACGCTGCAAATGTCGTCATAAAAAACAATCAATCAGCCCTCGATAAAAGGATGTGGACTGAGGCGGAAGAAGGTGAAAAAATACAGATACACGAGTGTACAAGTGAGAGAGAAGAAGCGGACAAAATAGGAAATTTTGTCGAGAAAAATCCAGCATCATGGGCTATTCTCTATCGTACAAACGGACAATCGAGAGTGATAGAAGAAGCGCTCATACGGCGTGGGGTCCCCTATGAGATAGTGGGATGATTAAAATTCTATGACCGAAAAGAAATAAAGGATATTATAGCCTACCTCAAGGTAACAATGACTCCGACAGATAGTGTTGCCTGGAAAAGAATTGTAAATACGCCTCCCCGTAAAATCGGCCCCACAAGTATGGAGAGAATTACCAGGTATGTAGAAACAGCAGGCATAGATTATATGTCTCTAGATCTCCCTCTCGCTATTGGGAATCAAAGCACGCTTGAACAGCTCGAATGAGCAACTCACATCGACCACATTCCCGAGATGAAAAATGCTGCAAAATGAGCGCTCACAGGGTTTACACAAATCATGCGAGAAATACAAAAAACATCACAAGAATTACCGGCAAGACTCCTCATAGATAAAGTTCTGCAACTTATCAAATATCAGGAATACTTAGAAGAAAATTTCTCTCCCCCCGAAGTAGAAGCAAAAGTAGAAAACATAAACGAACTCAAGAGTCTCGCATCGAGATACGATGATTTACCTCCGACAGAATCTCTCATGCATTTTCTCGAAGACATAGCTCTCATCACAGCTGAACAAAACAATGATGATGGATCAGAAAAAGTTCTTCTAATGACTATACATAGTGCAAAAGGTCTCGAATTTGATCATGTAATTATAGCAGGTGCGGAGGAATGAATTTTCCCACATTCCCGGACACTCTTTGAGCCGATACAGCTCGAAGAAGAACGAAGGCTCTGGTATGTGGCCATGACTCGTGCAAAGAAAAAGCTCGTCATAACTCGTGCAAATGAACGGTATAGTTTTGGGACCTATTCGAGTAATATAGTAAGTAGATTTGTAGGTGAAATCCCTGTTGAATATACAGAAATTCATGTTCCAAAAAGATTATTTATGACCGATTTTCTGTGAACTTCTGGTGACTCAACACTAGAAGGAGATTGGTGACAAATACAAACAACAGAAAAAAAGCTCTGACTCTGAGCCCAGGTACGAAATATGAATATTTTCTCCCTCTGAGATCGCGTAGAGCACAGAAAATTCGGGGCATGAACTATAGTATCCCTCACAGGTGATGTGGCTCAGATAGCATTTTGAAGTGGTATAAAAAGTCTCAATATCAGAATAGCACCCCTAACAAAAATATAATTATTGAGAAAGCTCTGTGATCATGATTTCGAGATTCTCTATCTTCTGACGAAGAGAATCAAGAGTATCTTTTTTTGAATCAGTTGAAATATCTGAAGACTCTAGGTCGGACATTTCTTTTTGATATCTGAGAAGGAGATTTGTAAGACGAATTCTTTTGTTAGAATTAGAAGAAGTATCATGCCTCTCCTCAAGAACGAGGACCTCAGCACTCACTTGCTCCTCAGGAGCAAGGAGGGTCTGCGAGCCAAGATGTTTCGAGGCATCAATATTAAAAGGGGTATACAGGTAGGCCAAAACTCCTACCAAGAGAAGACTTACAATAAGAAAGACAATGTATGCTTTGAGATGATGACGTGTAGGTGACAAATTATAGAAGATTAAATATATTGACACAAAGATAAAAAATCCCTTCAGAAACAATAAAATACTATAGAGAAAAACATATTGTCAATTATTTGCAGTGCTGAATAAAATATGCTATCGTATTCACATAACTGCATTATATGAACTTCTTTTCTCGATTAGCAAAACAAAATAAAAAGATTTGGATAGCCAATATCCTTCTCTTGAGCACCTATTTCCTGATACAAACACCGGGACACCTCTGGCTCATGTCGATATCACAGGTTAACAATGCAAAACCTTTTAGTGGCGCAATGATGCCTCTAGCTTTTGTTCCCGATTGGAAAAAGGCAGATTATATAAATCAGAGGGGCACCCTGGATTATGGAGTCGTCAATCAAAATGATCTCATACCCGTTCCATCGATCAAGAATATTATGACAGATTTTAACAGCATGTTTACATACCTCACAGTTTTTCGAGGTCGTTACATGGATGAAAATCGAACCCCAAATACATGATCTCATGATGGGGTAGATATTCGAGCACCGATTGGCACTCCTGTATTTGCTATAGGGCATGGAAAAATTGTGAGAAGCAAAGATGATCCAAATAATAAATATATAACTATAGAGCACAAGGATGTGAAATATCAGGGGAAGGTAGGGAAATATTATTCGAGCTATCTTCATCTTTCTCAAGTCCTCGTAAAACCTGGTGAAGCTGTAGATAAAGGGACTCTCATTGGACGAGTATGAATGACCGGGTATACAACAACTCCCCATCTCCACCTCCAAGTAGATAACGAAGATACTCCTTTTTACCCGTACTGGCCATTTACACTCACCGAAGCTGCAGAAGCTGGCTATTCATTTTTTGAATGAGTAGATGCTGGTCTCAATCAAGATCTCATAGCAAAATATAGCGTTGATCCTCTCGATTTTATACAAAATGCAAAAGGAATAGACTGAGTGATGAATTCAGCACCAGAATTACCTGCACCACGCCCGATTGAGACAATACCACAAAGAGAAACACCCATACCAACATCACCAGTAACCACGCCAATTGTTACAGTCACAAACACTCCAGGGAATTTCGTTGATGTGAATTATAATAACAAATTTTACACATCTATTAGTTATTTTGGAAGGCTCAATATCATAAAATGATTCGATGATGGAACTTTTCGTAGTGATAAAAGTGTTACTCGATCTGAGCTTCTCTGAATTGTACTCAAGTCACTTGATATAGCTCCTCATGGAGAAATTGTTACAGGAATATTTCAAGATGTTCCTTCAGAGCATTGGGTAAACCCCCTTATATCAGAAGCGGTGAAGAGAAAAATTGTCTCAACAGAAAGAGAAGTTTTTGAACCAAATAGACCTGTATCTCGTGTAGAATTTCTCGCAATACTTGCTCTTGCTTCATGAGAAGAAATACCACTAGGTATAACAAAGTCATGGACAGATGTAAGCTGGAGCCATTGGTCACACAAATATGCACAATTTGCTCTAAAATATAAACTTATAGATGACACAGAAGGAAACACCTTCAAGCCAAATCAACCTATTTCTCGAGGTGAGATAGCAGAAGCAGTATACCGTTACCTCGTTGCGAAAAATAGAGCAAGATAAGTATTATTGCATTCTCTGAAAAAAGATTAGAATGTAGGAGTTATTTCTCATCTTTTTCTATGAAAAAAATTCTCTTATTTATGGGCTACCTGGCTGGATTTGTAGTAGGTGCAAAATATGCAAAAGAGCCTGCAAAAAAATGAAATAAGAAAAAATGAAACGCTACCCTCGAGACTGGTAAGGATTTTATCGAAAGTCATAAAAAAGCATTCGCAGAACTCAAAAAAGAATACTGGACTGCAGAGAATAAAAAACTCATTCTCTCGAAAAAGAAAGATCTCGAAAAATTCTTCGAACTTGCAAAATGAGAGCTCTTAGAAGCACAAGAAGTCCTCAAGAAACATGGTGTTGATACAGTAGAGATTGGTAAAAAAATAGAATCAATCTATACAGAAAAAAAATGAATTATCGAAAAACTCGGCAAGACACCAACAGCGAAAAATGCTAAAAGAAAACTGAGTACACTTGTTACAAAAATCAAAAAAAGCATCTAGCTTTTAAAAAAATATTATTTGCTTACCTCTTCCCTTGTATGACACAGGATACTTCCGATACTCTGAATGATCAAATTCCACAAACTGATGGTACCGTATGAACATCTTGAGACGACTCTCACAATCAACAACTCTCACAGTTACAATGAGAAATAGAACAACTCCGTGAACAACTCGCGAGGTCACAAGCAGATTATAATAATTTTGTTCGACGAAGTCGAGAAGAGCAGGCGCAAATAAGCGAATGGGCTGAAAATAAAACAATATTAAAATTTCTCACCATTCTCGATAATCTGGAAAGAGCTCTCGAACATATACCAGAAGAATTCAAATCTCATTCATGGACCGAAGGGATCATCTCTATAGTTCGGACAATGCAAAAAACAGTAACAGATTTTGATATATCGCGTATGAATTCAGTTGGGCAGGAAGTCGACCCGGATCTACACGAAGTAATAAGCCAGGTACCACACCAAAGTACAAATATTCAGGCGGATATAGAATCAGGATACATACGAAATGGGAAAGCTCTCCGCCATGCAAAAGTCATCGTCGGTGATGGGAGTCTAGTTTAAAAAATTTTCATGGAGCATCACTTCCCTACCATAGATTATGTGATGTCTCTGACTCCTGGAGGCATGAGAGAAGGAAGAGATAACGTCCTAAAGATAATGAAATATCTCTGAAATCCTCAAGATAAACTCTCTGTATTTCATATAACAGGTAGTAATGGAAAGTGAAGCGTCTGTCAAATGCTCTCCCAGGTACTCTGGAAGAGTTTTTGAAAAAAAGTAGGGCTCTTCACTTCGCCTCACTTTATAAAAATAAATGAAAGATTTCAAATCAATGGGGTATGTGTATCTGATGAAAGTCTGGAGAATTATTATAAAAAAGTTATTGGTACCGCAGAAAAAATAAAAGTACCGCTCTCATTTTTTGAGATTCAGGTTATTGTCATGATTCTCTACTTTTATGATGAAAAAGTTGATTATGCTGTCATAGAAGTCGGGCTCTGAGGTACCTATGATGGAACAAATATATTTCAAAAACCTCTCGCTTGTTTCATTACCTCTATAACACTCGAACATACTCATGTTCTCGGGAAAACTCGGATGAGTATACTCAGAAATAAGCTCGGTATTATAAAAAATGGAACAAGTCTCTACACTCCCCTGAGAAATAAACTCATAGAGAAAGCATGTAGAGAAAATAACGTACAACTTCACACTCTCGCAAAAGATGAGAAAAAGAAAACAAATTTATCAGGAAACCATCAACAAAAAAATGCTGGGCTCGTCTTTGAGGCATTAAAAGATCTCGGCTTTGAAACAAAAAAAATAAAGACAGGTCTGCAAGAGATCTATAACCCCTGAAGATTTGAATGGATAGCTCCTCATATACTCGTAGATACTGCCAATAATCGTGAAAATATTCAAATACTCAAAAGAATGGTGAAAAAAATGAATCAGAAAAAAATGACAATACTATATGGAACAACTCAGACAGATACTGATGAAGCAAAAAAACTCGCACAGATAATACCAGCAGGAAAGAGAATGCTCGTTGATGACTTTTGCGAGAGGTCACTTCCCTCTGAAAAATACAATAAATGAGTGAAGCATGCAGATATTATTCACTTCTTTACAGAAGTGAAAAAAATGAAGAAAGTGCTGAGTGATGAGGATTCCACTCTTATTGTGTATGGAAGTTTTTATTTAGTATGAGAAATAATGAAATTGTCAAGATATCAGCCTTTTGCAATGATATAAATAATATGAGATGATAGAGTTACTTACATTAAAAAGTAACCAATCGTCTTATGCCCCATGGTTTTAACACTCCGAGAAATTCTTCTCGCAATAATGACTCGACAGAGCGTCGAGGTCTATTCGGTAACGGATGACTCTTCAAAAAGAAGAATCAACCAGCCGAAGCTATACCACTCGGAACGGGTGAGCCTGCCACAATAGCACCAAGTAATAAGAAAGGTCTCATTCCTGCATATCTGCAGAGTGTTGAGGCATTTGAAAATTCTGTAACCTTTGCTCAGAGAAAATCTATAGTGCAAGGTCACGAAGCTGCATATAATGTTTCTGGTAAATATACATGACAGAAGCATCAAAATGAATCACTTATAAGATTTCTCCAAGACAATCCTACGAAGAGAGCTCAATGGGAAGCTGTGCACGGACTTACTCGGGATAATCTCCAATGACTCAGCCAAGAATATGAATCAACAAAATGAAAACCATTTGGTCGACTCTTTGCACGAGGAGATAAGAATGTACGAGAGACAAGTAGAGATAACACATTTTTTAATAAAAAAAGAAACTCGTCGTCAGAAATAAATGCACAAGGGGGAAAAGCTATAGAAGCATCAGAGAAAGAAAGAGTCTTTATGGATATAAATAATGAGATGGTCACTGCTTGGAGAAAAGACATTGGTGGAAAACTCATCACTGGTGGTCTCCTTGGACTTCTCTCAAGTAGAACGAGTAATCTCAATAAGGCACTCCGAAATATTGAAAGTAAATATCCAGGCTATTCAGCGCCACTCATACAACAACTTCAGATACATTTTGCTCAACTCAATGAGCTCACAAAAGCTTATGGTGCAAATCCTGCAAGTCGTGCAGGAAAGGAGCTCCTCATGGGCTTCCTATCACCATTTGGATTTGAACGAACAGCAACACTTCAACGAATTCAATCTGATCCAAATTTCACAGGTAGAATGGGGGCATTTCTTCAGCTTGCTATAGGCTTTGCTGTATCAGCTGCCATGGGTGCACCATCTATATATCTCGGTTCCATAAATACAGGTATCAAGATGGCAGATGTCAGAAATCCAAACAAAGATGTCCTCTCACGAGCTCTCTTCAATGAATCATACAATTCAATTCTCACAAACAATGATCGTGAACATGGTAGATATAATCGTATGTTGGGAGATAATGGCGTAAAAGCTGAAACACGACAGGCACTCGATGAGTATCAAGCATCTGTCGATGGAACAACTGGAGAGTATGAAGAAGCGGTGAAGGAAGGATACAAAGCAACTGGTGGTTTTTGGCTCTTTCGTGCACTTCGAACTGCATTTACACAAACAGAGAGAGAAATGATTACAAATCCCAATATTTCGCTTGCAAGAAAATTTGCAATCATTGATGCATCTATAGCAAAATATGGAGAGAAACCTCAAACAGACAATGTCCGAGCCCAAATTGCAAATCTCCAGAGACTCAAGACTCTCTACGGTCGTCGTGAACAACTCCAGGAACATGAACAAGTAGCTGGCCTACCAAGCAAATATCACGAAGCTCTCCGAATTATGAATCGTTTTACAGAGTATGATGATATCAAATCATTTATCATGCCGGAAACAACAAAAAAGTGGATGAAGGTGTACCTCGAAGGAGACAAAACACATGAGCCAAGAAGCAAAGATCTCCTCATGTATCTCTGGGATAGTCCAGATGCTCCAGGTTTCCAGAAGTTTATAAAAGCATACTCAAGTGGAAATATTGACGCATATAATCGTTCGGTAATAGCAGAGCAAGGTTATGCAGGATCTGGAAAACGAGGCGGAATAGAATATGGACGGGATATATCAGGCATCAATACAAGTCGTGAACTTTCAACCTACCTCGATTCTACTGATCCAAAGTATGGACGACTCGCAAGCATATATGCGTCTCAAATAGCCCGCCTTGGAAGAAATATTCAAGTAAATCCAGATGATATAGTGCGTGCTGCAAAACGAGCACAGCAAGGTGTTTCTGGGAATCTATTTAACTCTGGCCGTAACTCAAACAACATTAATACTCTCAAGACCTACAATGGTGATGGATGGATGATGAATGTTCCAGCGACATTTACAGGAAATGGTTACATACAACATGTATCGCTACAAATTGGTGTAAAACCAAATTGTTCAAATCTCCTTATTGGAAACATGGGTGATAGATGGTACGATGCAACAAATCTCTCAAGTGATCTGAACTTCCGAATCCCTCTTGCAGTTGGACTCCCAAGAGGTGGTGGAAATAATCCAACCAGTGGTGGCGATTCAGTTATTGGTGGAAATGGTGTATCCGAAGTACCAAGCGGCGGTGGAGTATCTGGAAATTTCAGCCTTGGCTCACCAGGCATACAACAAGCTACCACTATGGCTCCATGAGTTACAATATTACCGATTAACCCTGCCAGAATTTAATAAAAAAATATGAAAAAATATATCTATATACTTCTTGTCGTTCTCTGAATAATTTTTTCAGGAGAGTCATTGGCAAGTCCAGTAGCACAATCATGTGGAAACTTCGGTGGATCTGCGTGAGGTTGTGCAAAGTGTTACAAAGAATCAGAATATGTATACGGCTGTAATCAGTATCAAAGCTGTAATCAGTACTATGGACTCAACTATCTCTCAGATACAATGGTAAATACAGGAAGTCTCACAAAGATCATGTACTCTTCACCACTAGCTAGAGCCGGGAGAGTAGAATTTGCACGACTCCAAAATCAAACAGATTGGTCTCTCTCGTCAAATGATATGTTCCGAATACCATCGACATTTAGTCCTCTCTACACAGGTTCTACAGGTATATACTATATGCTCTCTGGAGGCTCATCTGTAAAATGGATAGAAACAAAACCAGGATCATACATACGACTCAATAGTGTATCACAAGGCGCATCTCGTGCAAACCCTGCTTACAGAGTTTCCTTTATCCCACGAACCTATGATCTCATAAGTGCAGGAAATCTCTGACCTGCTGTAGACCATCAACAATGTCTCTTCATCTATTCGCGTTTCTGTGGAGATGGTGTAAGAGACGATGACCGTGGAGAACAGTGTGATGATGGAAATATGAACTCAGGTGATGGATGTAGTAATACTTGTCAAACAGAGGTTACACCGGTTTGTAACAACCTCACTGTCACTCCGACAAGTGTCGTCAATGGTGGATCAATCACCTACACATGTACAGGGACAAATGTATCAAGCTACTCTATCGTTGCTCGGAATCCAAATGGTACAATTATTGCATCTTCTACAAGTGCAGCTGGTGGACTCATATTACCTGCAAGTCCTATAGGGACATACAGTATCTCATGTTTCGTCAATGGTCAGGTAACAACACCTGCGTCATGTCAGAAGACTGTGGAGAATACGACAGTAAATGAGCCAATTTGTACCAATCTCACAGTCACTCCAACAAGTGTCGTCAATGGTGGAAATGTCACATATACCTGTACTGGAAATAATGTATCGAGCTACTCAGTTCAGTTCTCAAGACCAGATGGAACAATTTTCCAAACTCTTGCAACACAGAATGGTAGTGTCACAATTCCAGCAACTCCAACAGGTACTTACACAGCAAAATGTTTCGTCAATGGTCAGGTAACAACTCCTGCAACATGTCAGAAAACTGTGGAAAATACGACAAATCCCCAACCACAAATCGACATAGACAAACGAGATGCAAATAGTGCTGATCTCGATGGTAGTATTGGAAATGATACACAAACTGTCACGAGTGGTACTGCCGCAGTGTTCAAGATTCGAGTGACAAATAATGGTACAGAAGACTTGAGAAATCTCGTCCTCTCTGATGCTGTCGCTCCGAGCTGTGCAGGAAATGTCACACTTCCTTCTACCTATCCAAACACATGGAGTAATTGGTCTCATGGAGGTATTGGGAATCACTCAGATAATATCCTTCAGGTTGGTGAGTGGTTCGAATATACATGTAATCGAGCAAATACTACAGCTCCATATACCAACTCAGCAACAGTAAGCGCTACAGGTGTCACCTCTGGTATATCAGTCAACGATACTGATCCAACTCCTGTACTTGTCACAACACCAGAGGCAATATGTACTAACCTCACAGTCACTCCAACAAGTGTCGTCAATGGTGGAAATGTCACATATACCTGTACTGGAAATAATGTATCGAGCTACTCAGTTCAGTTCTCAAGACCAGATGGAACAATTTTCCAAACTCTTGCAACACAGAATGGTAGTGTCACAATTCCAGCAACTCCAACAGGTACTTACACAGCAAAATGTTTCGTCAATGGTCAGGTAACAACTCCTGCAACATGTCAGAAAACTGTGGAAAATACGACAGTAACTCCAACCTGTGATAATCTCAATGTCTCTGTATCAGGAACAACTGTGAATTATGCATGTACAGGTACAAATGTATCAAATTACCGTATCACACAAAATGGTACACAGATAGGAACAAGCTCAACAGGAACAGTCAATGTTGGATATGGAACATTTACCTTTATATGTTACGTAAATGATTCTATTACATCAAACGCATGTCAGAAAACTATCACAACAACTCCAAACAATCCAACACCTCAAATCCAGGTGATCAAGGATGACAATGATAATCACGATGATAGACAATTTCTCCAGAACGGTGGCGCTGCTACATTTACAATTGTTGTGAAAAACCCTGGAACAGAGGCTCTCGATACCGTAAACCTCACAGATGTATACGCTCCTGAATGTAATAGAAACAGTTCACAAACACAGGGAATGATAGTCAATGTTGGTAATAGAGATAATCGTCTCGACCCCGGTGAAAGCTTTAGCTACATTTGTGTGAGAAATAATGTCGACCAGTACACTTTCCCAAATAATGAAAACCGAATCTGTGTAGATGGTAGAGGATACATCTCGGGAATACCAGTTAACAGCTGTGACACAACGAGAATCGAGTTTAGTGGAAATGTATGTCAGAACCTCCAGGTAACACAAAATGGAAATCAAATCAACGCCATCTGTGGACCAAGTGGCAACTACAGACTCTTTGTACTCGAGTGACAACGAGTAGTCAACACATACCAAAACAATAACGGACAATTTAATTTCGCTGTTGGTGATGGGAACTACAAGATCGTCTGTGTGAGAGATGGAGAACAAACTGTTCAGCCAAACTGTCAAAAAACAATCACAGCTACTCCAAAATCAAATTATTGTACTATGACAAGTAGCACACAATTCGGTGGAGCACCGCTCAGAACCAAGCTCGACTGTCGATCAAATACTTTTGCACAGTGTCAGATTCGTATAATGAAAGACGGTAAACCATGGGGCAATGTTGCTGACTGCTATGCAGACATGGTCTTCGAAGAAAAATGAGTCTATGATGCAACCTGTATTATCGGAGGAGAGGAACAACAGAGTTGTAGTGTACGAGTACAGGTCGATATCATGACAGTTATCCGTACAGGACCATTCCTTCCACTCCTCATCATAATCGCTCTGAGCACAGCTGGATATCTCGCTTACCGACGACGCAAAACAGTGTAAATATCAGAGAGGTTAAATCCCTTCTGGCACAACTTTGTCACAGTCTGCTCCTGAGAATACTTTTTAAGTAACTCAGGAGCTTTTTTTGAAATAATTCCACAATCATCATAATCAACTAATAACTCAGCTACGACAATTTTTGCCTCTGGATACTTTATCTGAAGTTCATATTGTAAGAGTTTTTTTGAGGTTCCTTTTTGAATTCCTTTATCTACAAGTCTTTCTATCTGAGAACGAAATGTTTCAGGATTAGTGAGAGCTTCAGACTGAAGGTCAAGAGCAACATCCACCAATTGGGGGTCATATTTTTTCTCCCTCATTTTCTGCCGGATAAAACGGATAGTTTTTCATTGTCACACATACGCATGTATACGACTTTCAATAATCTTATCCTCCACGAAAAGCCCTGACAAATCAGACATAACTCTCTCTACAAGTTCTATTTCTTCAGTTTTTCTCATGAGTTTATCACGCAGAATCTGACAAGAAGGAAAATACTTTGTATAATACCATTCAGC
>JAGOOR010000011.1:18626-22318 GCA_017992415.1 Candidatus Altimarinota bacterium | reverse complement strand
CGCCAGATTTATTCTGGTTTTGCCCTCTTTATATGATAAAAAGTTGTTTGGGGTCTTAGCTCAGTTGGCTAGAGCGCCTCGCTTGCACCGAGGAGGTCAAGGGTTCGACTCCCTTAGACTCCACCAAATTTTGGAAACATAACGGTCGTCGAACCCAAGGGTTCTACTCGGAATGCCATTCAAGGCATTCCTCCCCCGTTAGACTCCACCATTCTCTCTTTTTGGATGATGATATCCGTATCTCATTCTTAGTTTCTCACTTTTTGTGTATGACAGGCTCAGGAAAAAGACCCAGAAATAAAATCTATATAGTCAGTAAACGCCGAGCGATTACTGGTGATAAGATTACAAACGCAAAAAAGACTTACGAAAAACTCGTTCGTCGCGAACAGCATGAAGGTAAAACTGCATGGCTCATTGATGCTATGTCAAAAGCTGTCGCTCGTCTCAAAAAGATGGGCCTTGCAAATTATATCAAAAATTAATTTTCACTTCTATGGTACGCCTCTCATGATCACGACATCGGAAACTCCGCGCGGCACTTGTCCGCATCGAGAAAAAAGTCCGAAAAGCAAAAAAGAAGAAGTAATCAAAAAATCATTTGAAATATACTTCTTTCTCCTATAATACCCCTACTTTTTAATTCCTTTATTTTTATTTTATGGCTGATTTTCAAAGAACAAAGCCACACGTTAATGTTGGTACTATTGGTCATATCGACCACGGTAAGACTACACTTACTGCAGCTCTTACTGCTGTTGGTTCAGGTGCTGGTAATGCTGCTGTTTCCTACGCTGATATTGCGAAAGGAGGTACAGCTCGTGCTGGTTCAGACAAGATTATTACAATCTCAACTTCTCACGTAGAATACGAATCTCCTCTCCGTCACTACGCTCATGTCGACTGTCCTGGTCATGCTGACTATGTCAAAAACATGATTACTGGTGCTGCTCAGATGGATGGCGCTATTCTCGTTGTTTCTGCTGTTGATGGTGTTATGCCTCAGACTCGAGAGCATGTTCTTCTTGCTTCTCAGGTGGGTGTAGCTCGTATCGTTGTATTCCTCAATAAATGTGATATCGCTGATCCAGAACTTACAGACCTCGTTGAGATGGAAGTTCGTGAACTTCTCTCAAAATATGGTTTTGATGGTGACAACGCTCCAGTAGTTCGTGGTTCTGCTTTTACAGCTCTTCAAAATCCTACTGATCCAGAAGCTTCAAAAGGTGTTCGAGAACTTCTCGACGCTCTCGATAGTTACATCCCTGAACCTACACGAGAACTCGACAAGCCTTTCCTTATGTCTATTGAAGATGTCTTCTCTATCAAAGGTCGTGGTACTGTTGCTACAGGTCGTATCGAACAAGGTATCGTCAAAGTGAATGACGAAGTAGAAATCGTAGGTATCCGAGATACTCAGAAATCTATCGTTACAGGTGTTGAGATGTTCAAAAAATCACTCAATCAAGGTCAGGCTGGTGACAACGCAGGTCTCCTCCTCCGAGGTATCGAGCGTGAACAAATCGAGAGAGGACAAGTAATGGCTAAGCCAGGATCTATCAAGCCTCACAAGAAATTTGAAGCTGAAGTATATGTCCTCAAGAAAGAGGAAGGTGGACGACACACTCCTTTCTTCAAAGGATACAAGCCTCAATTCTATTTCCGAACAACTGATGTGACTGGTTCTATCGAACTTCCAGCAGGTGTTGAGATGGTTATGCCTGGTGACAATGTAAAATTTGTCGTTGAGCTCGGTTGTGGTATCGCTGCTGAAAATCAACTCCGTTTTGCTATCCGTGAAGGTGGTAAGACTGTTGGTTCTGGTATTATTACAAAAATTCTCGACTAATTTATGACTGAAACTAAAGCCAAAGCAAAAACTGCTACAAAGAAAGAAGCTGCTCCAAAAGTTGCTAAAACTACAACAAAAAAAGCACCAATGAAAGATACGAAAGTATCAGCTTCTCGAAAAGAGACTCTCAAAATTTCTGTTAAGGCTTTCGAACACCGTGTAGTTGATGAAGCTGTAAAGAAAATCATCAGTGCTGCAAAAGATACAGGTTCAGAAACAGTAGGACCTATACCTCTCCCAACAAAGATTGAAAAATTCACTCTCAACCGATCAACATTCGTCAATAAAAATGCTCGTGAACAGTTTGAAATTCGTCGTCACCGACGCCTTCTACTCATCAATGAGCCAACCCCAGAAACTCTCGAAACTCTTCAGAAGCTCAATCTCCCCTCAGGAGTTGGTGTTGATATTGCTATCGTAGCAGCTGCCTAATTTATTACCTTTTTTATATGCCACGCATTTGTGTTTATACATGAAAAACTACTGGAAGTGGAAACAAAGTTTCTCACTCTGTACGCCGAACAAAACGAAATTTTATGGTGAATCTCTTTTATAAAAAGATTCGTGATCCTCGTGATGGAATCGTCTACCGATTGAGACTTTCTGCTGCAGCTATCCGTACTATGCGAAAAAAAGGTGTAGTAGCTTTTCTTCAGGACTTTGGTCTCTAGAAATTAGATATTCATTGTAAAAAACGCTCCGAAAGGGGCGTTTTTTCTTGATAGTATTCAAATACTCTTATAATCACCCCTGTTCATCTGTGCCCGCGTAGCTCAGTGGAAGAGCAGTAGCCTTCTAAGCTAAAGGTCGATGGTTCGATCCCATCCGCGGGTACCATATTGAATATTCTAAATACCTCACATTTGTGAGGTATTTAATTTTTCTTGCCTTGCATTTTGCACTACATCTCCATAATGAGTCACGGTAAGCCCAGGTGGTGAAATGGTAGACACGCACGCTTCAGAAGCGTGTTCCGCAAGGCGTGGAGGTTCGAGTCCTCTCCTGGGCACCATTCTTCGCGTAAGCGAAGAATGCCCTCTGTAGCTCGTAGAGCGAAGGATGGGCAAAATTACTTTCGTGTCGCTACGAATGGCAAGCCATTAAAGCTAAAGCATTTTATAGAACCCAAGTGAGAGGAATCTCACCTCCAATGGCTTCGGTTCGAACTCACCATGCCATTCAAGGCATGTCTCCCTCCCAGGCACCAGTATTTACTACAAATTATCAAAGAGTTCGTGTTTTGTTGTTGAAAATATTTATCATGGTTCAGGCATTTGAAAAACTACATACTATCAGTGCAGAAGGTCTAGAGTGGAATATAGTTCAGCATGAGGGGTGAAGTTTTCTGCAGGCAGGAGAAAATCAATTTGCTAGTTTCTGGACACGGGATTTTTGTTGGAGTGTTCCATGACTTCTCTGTCTCGGGAAAACTGAAGTTGTGAAGAATCATGTGACCTATTTACTTGATTCTCTTCATGTAGAAAAAAATACAGTTCCAAGACTCCTAGATTTCTGATCGGGTAAGATGAGAGTCGTAGCGCATACAGTCGGTAGATCATTAGGTCTCCCTGTACTGCTTTCTCTTATGAAAAAAGGAAGCACCCTCACACCAGAGTACTACGGAGAACATAGCACGTCAGCTGTAGATGGTAATCTACTTACTCTCATAGCGAGCGCTCAATATATTCTCCACTCAGGTGATAATGTATGGCTCATACAAAATAGTCAAAAATTACAGGACTGTTATAGACACTATGCTAACCTTTTAGATGAGGAGGGACTCATAGTGCAGCCAGCATTTAGCGATTGGCAGGATAGTCTCTCTAGGGAATGACGAACA
>JAGOOR010000011.1:0-18526 GCA_017992415.1 Candidatus Altimarinota bacterium | reverse complement strand
CATACAAAATAGTCAAAAATTACAGGACTGTTATAGACACTATGCTAACCTTTTAGATGAGGAGGGACTCATAGTGCAGCCAGCATTTAGCGATTGGCAGGATAGTCTCTCTAGGGAATGACGAACAGCATATACAAATCTCCTTCATTTTATCTTTTTATCAAAGTATAAAACGATTCTTGATATAGATTCTACACTTTCATCAGAAAAGTTAAAATTGAGTATTTTGAAATATTTTTCCCATGAATCTGGTATTCTCAAAACAAAAGAGGGGGAGTTCTGTATGCGATATTGATAGTAATCTCCTTGCTCTTTCTTGTGAAGAATCATTTCTTTCATGGGATATGTTTAAGCAAAACGGGCTCTCAAATCAAACAGATTCTCCAGCTCCTGTTTCATGTGCTCACGAGGAGGAAAGAGTAAGTTGGACTTGTCGATGAATTGGGCTTTCTGGGTATCATAAAACTCTCGTATGGAGCTGGCTCGTAGCCGAACTAGCAAAAGTAGCAGCTCTTTCTGGCGATCGTGTTACTGCTGAAAAATATCTCATGTTTCTCGAATCTTGCGCACTTCGAGATGGCACGGTTGCTGAGATATACGAGCCTCAAAGACCAAATAAAATGTTTCAGACCTTATTCTATAAATCGGAATGACCATTCTCAAGGTGATGTGCTAAAACTATTGAAGCAATCGAGGTGTATAGAAAACTCTATCCAATTAGTCGAGATATCCCCTACGAATCATAATAAATGCTATACCAGAGGCCATAAAGAGCGCAAAGAATATAATCATTTCAGGACCAGTTGGCACAGCAACACTATCAGAAAAGGCTCCTTCTCCAGTAAAATCACCGTTTTTACAAATACCTCGAATTTTGAAGTCTGCAAAAGTAACTTCTTTTGAACTGAGGTTGAAATCAACCCGAAATTCATTTTTCTTGATTTCATCAATCATGGCAAATTCTCCAGATGAGTCTTTCCTGAAGACTTGATAGCTAGCAGCTTCTTTGAGGTTGTCCCATCGGACCATAGAATAGCTGTCACTCACTCTATCAACTCTTATTCCGCTGACTTTTTCAATAAAACATGTTGGAGCTGCATCGAGAGCAATAGTAAATGTTTGCTCTTTAGAATTTATGGGTGTTTCCTTCTTATTTTCATCAAGACCTATGATAGTTGAAAAGTATTCTCCTGGAACTACATTTGGGATGTACCAAGTGTAGGTAATTCCTTCTTTGATTTCACTTTTTTCATAGGTAGTAATTTCTTTTGTGTATTTGCCTGCAGCAGTTCCATATTTTATTTTGAAGTATTTGATCTGATCGAGGTCTGGCTTGAGCTCAAAGGTAAATTTTACTTTTTTGTCAGGCGTCGTTTCTATTTTGATATTTTGGAATTCTGCAGTAATCGTTCGAAATTTTGTCATATCTTTCTGCTCTGCTCTTACTCCAAGTTGCGATTCTAGAACAGCTGTTGCCTTGAATTCTCATTCAAATTCTGATGTTTTGAGGACACCAGAGTATGTTCATAATTTATTTTTATCTTCCTGGAGACTGATGACACTCTCTCCTGCCTTTACTTGTACAGTTTTGAGATTGGGATCACCTACACCAACAAAGGTGATGCTACTTCCTATAAAAAATTCATCACCACCTTCTTTGATGGTAAGAGAGGTAAGTTTTGGCACCTCTGTGCTAAATTTGATCGTAACAGGAGCCGAAGTGCCAACAACAGCACCAATACCGTCGAGTACTTCGGCGACAAGAACATTATCACCCGCCTTTAGACTATCAACTATTACTGAGAAAAATCCATTCACATCAGTTTGTGTTGTTTGCGCCTTTGTTCAATTGAGTTTTATATTAACCGAACTTGTTGGCTTTGAGGTACCACTCACTGGAACTGATTTTGTTGAAACTGTTGTATTTGTTGCAGGATCTTTTATGACAATATCTGATTTTACGGGTGTTGTACCACCTTTGGGTACAGCTGTTACTTCTACTACTTTTTCCACACCACCACCAGGACCATCGAGTTCGAATACGACAAGTTCATATTTACCAGCTTTTTTCAGGGTAAATCATTTCTGGAAAGTATGAGTACCTTGATCAGAGAGAGTAAACTGGTATTCTCCGTTCTCAAAAGGTAGAACTACATCGGTAGGACTATTATTTGTATCAAAAAATATTGTTCCCTCGTATTTATCATATTTCTTTCCGGCTTCGTTGAGAGCTGTTACAGTCATATCAAAAGCCTCATTCACTATAACCTCCGATGGTACAGAAATTTCAAAATCATTTAGTTCTGTTGCTGCTGTTTGAGCTACCACCAATACTGGTGATATTTGTACAAAAAAGAAAGCGATAAGTGAGAGGGAGGAGAGTAGGCGTTTCATAGGTGCTATTTCTATAGGATAGACTATCGGATTTAGCCCATAAATACAATATATTTTAGCATTATTGCACTTGACGAAAACCGCTATATTGCCTGAGTATATCTACAAGCACCTCTCAATTTCTCATGTCATTTTTTCTAAAGATTCTTTAAGGGTAGTTTTTTGGCATCAATAAAGTACCTTCTCTGTATTTAGGTCATCATTTATATAGAGGTCGAGAGCAGTAGATATTTCTCAAGATTTTTCATAAAGAAAAACCATATCTTCATTGAGAATAGGGGGTTCTTCGCCTAAATATGTCTCAGCTCAAGGTATGTCTTGAAGAATATTTTTGTACGCTTGTTGGATTTTTGGCAGATAGTTACCTTGAGAAAAACCTCAAAAGCACTTTAAGCCATAATAACAGGAAAGTGTTGTATATACGAGTAGCCCAGAAGGAATGAGGGATTCGGAATTGAGCGCATAAAGTATCGACGGGGAGTCTAGTTGAACTTGAAAGCTTCAGTTGGCGCATACGAGCTTATTTCATTCTCTCCAAAGAGCATGACGGTTATTTTTCTCATCTAGATGCCAGAAAAGATAGGTTCATCGTTTATTATTTCTTTCAAAACAACAAGAAATACCATTGAAATACTCTTCAATCATTGGCTGAATCGCAATATTTGTCATAATTTGATTTATTGCTGTATTTTTTTCTATATGTTTGATGAGAATTGCTCGAACTATATCTTCGGCATCGAGGGGTATGTACGCTGGAAAATTTGGGAACATGTGATTCCACCAGGAACTATTGAGTTTTGTAATCTGAGACGAATATCTTTTTTCTCATAGCACATCCTCTCGAAGTATGAAGTTATTGAAGAAATTCTGAATACAGTCATAAGCTGATTCTGTTATGATTTTATCCCTTAAAAATGAAGTGACCTGAGATCGGGTATGCTCTCTGATATATTCTTCTCTGTATCCTCACAATCTGAATACTGGTGACATTCTTTTATTTGTAGGGAAAAAAGGTAGATGGATATACCCGCTTGGAGCATTTGCGCCGTCACCATGAAATACGATGCCACGAGGATAAGAAGAATTACCAAGGCTGACATGACTCGTACACAGATTGACGATGGATTCCCCCGGATTCACTATACCACGCAAGAGGGCCGATTGGAAGAAAAATGGATGCCCCATCGGCCCGTGGTGTTCCGCAGTCGATACCGCGTAGTTTTTTGAGAGACTTTCTGCCACTGCATGAGCCATGGTGTCGTCAAATTTTCACGACACATATGTCCTGATGATGCCGAGAAATTCTGCTTTCCGTTCCAAGAAGAGAGTATCGTTGTTCTGCATTCATCTGTAATGAGCTTTCCCATAATCAAACAAACTTATCTCTCCATATTCATCAACGAGGCGTCTGAGATAGGGGAGTTGTCCTAGGAGAATACTGAGTCTGGGTGAGTCCATAAATGTGTTCATCGTATAACTATCTGCAGAGTTTTCAATATTGAAATACACATTCTTCAAAAATCCACCTCTTTCGCCTTTTATCTTTTATTTTTTCTTATACAGTAAGTGTATGACACCAATTACTACTCTCGATGTTCTGATTATAGTCTCTACCGTTGTTATAGCGGGAGCTGGGGTATATCTTATCCTCATTCTTCGTCGATTTGCCCACATGTCACGAGTAGCTGACAGGTTTGCCCACACGATAGAGAAATTTCAGGATGCTTTTGCAATTATAGATCGTATTCCTACTGAGATGATTCGTCGTGTCACAGACAAATTCCCAAAAAACAAATAATTCTTAACTATTTTTTATGAAAAATTTACCTCAATTTATTGCCCTTGCTGTCATTATCTTTTGATGATTCTGGATAGGAAGTGAGTGGTGATCTCAGGCTCGACCTTCATCTAAAAATCCAATTATTCCAGAGGTTCCTCAATCTTCTGTCAAAATTGTACCAGTTATCGTACCTACTGAAGAAGTGACTAATAATGAACCATTAACTCCCACAGCATCTGAAGAAAATGCTCAGGAGACACCAGTTACTCCTGAGGTTGTTGTGAGTACGAATACTACTATTGATCCCAATCTCCCTAAAAAAATATCAGATACCATGAATCACTACTCAAATAGCAATTTTCGGTATGAATTTGATATCCCAGCAAATGTCTACTATGCATGATTCGGTGCTGTGGATGGAGCGAGGCATACTGTAGGTATTAGTAAGGAAGATCCAGAAACTCTGACAGATGCTGCAGTTCGTGTGTATTTCTACGGTAAGAAAGTCGTCCCAGAACTCCAAAATGCCCAAAATAACAAATACGAAGATCCAGCAGGAACATTCGTTTATCTCCTCCTAGACGGAGCCTATTCTGTCAAAATAGAAGCGGTCAACATCAATCATCCGATTGTTCAGAAGATTATTGAAACAATCAAAGTATTTTAAGAAAAAAATGATACTCAAAAAACTCCCCATTTGGGGAGTTTTTTAAAGTCATTTTCTTTATCCTATTTTGTTTCTCAACCAGATAGTGAGAGGATTGCAGACATATTTCACAACGAGGAGACTGACTACGATACCGAGTACAGTCATTTGTCCAAATCATTTTACAAGGCTGACGCCCATCCACCAGAGGATGAGTCCAACGAAAAGTCCTGTGAGGTTACTGTCCCATACTGCTGACCACGCTTCTCGGAATCCGAGCTTGAGAGATGTAGGCATATCCTTACCTTGTTGGAGAAAATCGCGTACTCGTTCGAGGAGCAATATATTACTATCAATAGCGATACCGATAGACAGGACGATACCTGCGACACCAGAGAGCGTGAGTGTGACACCCATGAGTCGCACGATACCAAGAAGTACAAAGATATAGATGATGAGGCTCGCTCCTGCGACTATACCTGAACTCTTATATCTCCAGAGCAGGAATGCACAGATAATCACGAATCAGAGTATACCACTTACGATGAGCTGCCGAAGTGATGTCTTACCGAGGTTGGGACCGATAGTCTGCTCACTGTGCTCGTAGATACCAACCGGGACTATACCTTCGTTGATATTTTTGCTGAGGTCTGTTGCCCACTTTTTACTGTCTTGCTCTGCACCCGGTGTGATGATGGCATTACCATCGATTCGACCAGAAACAGTTGGTGCAGTGAGGAGATCATTGCCCAGGAATATCGCGATAACGCCACCAGCATTTCTCTCGGTTATATCCCCAAACATTTTCTGTCACTCAGCATCAAATACGAGATTGACCACATACTGACCGGTTGTCTGATCGGGACTAGGAATCGTGTTGATGAGGTGTTTTTCATCGAGAATTTGTTTGTTGTCTCCGAGAGCAGGTTTGAATTTGAGAGGCTCTTTATCTATGAAGAGAATTTTGACATCAATAGGGCTCGTGAGAGTCAGTGGTTTGCCATCAAAGCTTTCTATGAATACAAAACCAGTTCCTTCTCGTCATCCCAGTTTCACTCACGGTATCTTGCCACTGAATTCTTTTTTTCGGAGAGTGATGGTCTCGACAGGGAAGAGAGTGGAGAGGTCTGAAAGTATGAGTGCATCTTTACCGAGGAGGGATTGTATTTCAGGTCCCTTGAAAGAAAAAACATTTTCATAAGTATCAGCTATTTTTTGACCCCATGCATCAAACGGTATAGTTTTTGCATTAAAAGAAGCAGTGATAGCATTCACAATATCTCATCGTTTTGCGAGAAGTGCATTGAATTCTTCAGTTGGGCGAGGTTCCTTGAATTGTATTTTTACGACTTGTCCTATCACTCTCTTTGCTTCACTGATGAATTCTTCATCTTTTTGTGCTCGCTCGTCAGGTCACAGCTTATCATGACTACTCGGTGTAGGAATCTGTACTATAATATGAGTCTCATCGCCATAGTACGCAGTATTGAGCGATGGTTCAGTGGTGCCTATTCTCCTCACTCGTCCGTCGAGAATAGTCTTCATATCTTCGAGGATTTGTATTTTTCTCTCGGGTGTGAGATCAGGGGTAGAGGTAAAATCTACTAGATAATCAAGCTCAACTCATCCGTGGAGGTCGAGGCCGAGCTTATACTCTCAGAGCTTTGCATCGAGAGCTGGAAGTCAGAAATAAGACCAGGGTATAGCTGCCCAAGAAGTGACGAGAATAAGAAAAGTAACGAAAATCTTTTTCATAAATTATTGTTTATATGTTTGTGCCTTCTAAGTCAAGAGATGCCAGATCGGCTGAAGTATCAGGCTTTCTTGAAGGTGTTGTTTGGATAATAGGTTCACCGGTAGGAGTAATTCCTTCTTTGAGCATCACATGGAGTTCTCTACCTTTTTCACCATCGATACTCTTTGTTGCTATATCGGGATATTTTTCACTAATGTAGGCATGTACCTGTTTCCTTTCGTAGCCGGAGAGGTCATATATGACCTGATCTATACCATTTTTCTGAGCGAGTTCAACTTTTCTATCTACAATTGCGAGGAGTCGCTTCTGTTTTTCTGCGAGATAATCATTTATCTCTAGATGTATGATGCAATGTCATTCTACAATTTTTTCGGCCATTTGGACCAAGAGAGATTGAGTTTCTTCGAGTGTTCGGCCATGAGGACCAATAAGCAGAGGAGAATCATCAGATGATATCTTGACTGTATATATACGGTTTTCTGCGTCTTGCTCGATTACTTCTAAATCAGAGAAATTGACTCAGAGTGTCTCGAAAAATCATTGTGCCATAGCTGTCAGAGAGGTAAGTGTGTTCATAGAAAAAGAGAGGTTAATGATGATCTGAATGATGTTCTTTTTTTGGGTGATGCGATGTATCACCGTGTATGAGATTTTCACGGAACACTGAATACCAGAGTGTTTCTACAAAGAGCTCTATGGTTGAATTCATCGCAGAGACTATAATCAAAAAGAGTAAATATGCTAGACCTATTATGATAAATACACCCTGTAAAAATAGAGGCCTTAATCCCAAGGCGATAAGTCCACTAATTACAAAAGGGAGAGCGAATATACCAATCAACAATATTATTTCTCTGACATAGACGAGAATGAGAGAGATAAAAATCCTAGCCGTGATGCCAACATTTTCCAGAGTCATGGTTAGAGAGAGTCCAAGTGATTCAAAGAGTCATTTTTCTTCAGTGATTATGTAATATCTCGCATATTCAAATATAAATCGTGTTATTGTGAGTGCTACGAGGAAAATGATAGCTATGATGCTGATAAGTGTCCAATTTGCCTCTAGAAAATTATAGCCCCAGAAAAAAATATAGACGATATAAACAGGCTTTGACCAGAAGAGGAGAGAGTGGTACTCTGCGAGTTTTATTGATTTTTTCCATCAAAAAGCAAATGCCCTCATCCCACGATATTCTCGTTCATTTTGAGTATTATATGCTCGAATGAGGTAAATTAGACCCGCATTAAAAATATTCTTGATTAAAAAATTAATCAAAAAATATAGTATCCCCACTATGAGTATACTTGAAATGAAGGTAATCCTGTGCTCTCCCAAAAGACCTGTTGTGATATTTTTGAGCCACGAAAAAAATTCTGACTCCTTGCCTATAGCGCTGAGAGAGATGTGCCCAATCTGATAAATCAGGGTGACAGAAAGAATGATAGTATCTATGAAAGATCACCAAAAGTTAAACCAGCGAATTTTTTGTCCATTGAGTGTTACTTTCCAAGCCTCGCTAATGTGTTTATGTAGACGAGAAGAGCTCATTTTTTAGCCACGCAAAAAATCAAATAATACTCTTTGGTTCAGCAGACAATTTATATCCTTCTTTGAAATATCATCGAGACATTATATCTATGAGCATTTCTCTTCCTGTGAGGAATTCAGGTATCTTAATTCCACGAATAGTACTTTTTGTTCCTATAAATTCATAAGGTGACCCAAAAGTATAAACGATAAACTCTCGTTCCAGAATTTTCTGGATATTGGTTTGCAAATCCCGGAGTTTATCAGGATTGCTGTAGTAGAGTCTATCTGTTAGACGGCTGAGAAGTGTATCCAGAGTGGTGTCTTTTATCTGGGACATGTTGTAACCACTCTTTATCTGATTTGAGTGAAGAAAAGGTGTAACATTATAATAAAAAAGACCGAGATTAACGCCACTTAATACAATATCGTAAGAAAAATCTGGATTGCCAATATTTGATTTAATATCGGAAATAGAGGTATTTTCTATGAGTACTGCGCCTCAGAGTTCTTCTACCTTCTTCTTTACTTCATCTGCAATTTTTGAGAGATATGGCGTATTTGATTGAACAATAATTTTGAGAGAAAAAGGGTTTCATTCTCGGTTATAGAGTTTCTTTGGGTCTAGGTTGGTAGGCTGAACGACAGGAGTCGGAGCGGGTGTAGTTGTATTTTCTTGTTCCCAAGTTTTTTTCATTTTTTCAAGAGCAGTTGTGTCGGTATCATGATAGATTGTGACAGACTCTTCTGCTAGGAGTTTCGTCCCACCATAAAAGGAAACTCTATAAATATTTTGACCAAGAGCGAGATTGGTAAATTCTCTTTTGGCTGTATAGACAAAAGATCTTTTTTTGGCTACAAAATTACGGAGAGTGTAGTCATTAATAATAATCTTTGTTGTCCCAGAAGGTGCTGTTCATCGTATATTAATGGTTCCATCTCATACAAAAAGTGGTGATTCAGTACCAGGGCTTGTGATATATGATAGAGGTTTTTTGGGGTTTGTAGTTGGTTTATTCTCTGGAGCCTGGAAAGTTCAGCCATAACTATATCCAAGAGTAGAAACAGATTGGAAAAAGCTGCTTTCTTTTGCAGTACGAGTGGAATTGGGGATATCGCCGAGGAATATGTTTTCTTCAGGCATGATGGCTGGATCTTTGACTTCTATGCTACCCAATATGTCCTGATAGAGACTCCTACGGAGACCTGAGGGGACCCGAACAGTGTTTATGAAAGCTCCGTAGAATGTGGGGCGGATATAGCTATTCCATTGAGTATTTTTTCACTCTGTATTGCTATTGGAGAGAACGATATCAGGCGTAATAACTTTATATATTTCACTATTTTTAGCTCCAAAACCAAATCTCACTTGATCAAAGAAATAAGGACGATTTGTATGTGTGTAGTAGGGGTTTCGTGCGAGAAAGATAGATTTTTTTTGATTCTCCTTACTGGTAAATATATAGGGACCACTGAATGAGAGGGATTCGTTAATATCACCGTTCCATCACTCTGAAAAATCCTTTTCCCGAATAATAGGAACAAAAAGTGCCTGTAGTGCTGTAATGTCTCGAGTTTTGAAGCGGAAGACTACAGATTCTTCATTTTCGGAGATATCAAGTGCTGATAGCTGTGCTTTGGTGTAATCATTGAGAGCTGCTTCTTTAAAAGTAGTGTATGTTTTGAGAACATCGTTTTTTGTTATAGGCGTGCCATCGTTCCAGATTGCATTTTGGCCAAGTGTACAGCGTACGGTGGGGAAGTTCTCTATATCACAATTTGCTAAATCGCTCACAATTTTTTTATCAGTTGGGGAAAAACGAAGAAGTCCGCGATAGACAAAACGAAGAACAGTATCGTTGGGATCATTTTCGATTTTTGTATCAAAATTGAGCACATTGAGGGTGGGCTTCTCTCCCATTATCCCAATGTTCACTGTACCGCCAGGAAGTGGGTATTCTATAGCGTCACTGTAAAAATAGAGAACAACTATATGACTCACTAATACTAGGCAGAAAAACCCCACTAGGAAGAGGAGGTATTTTTTTATTTCAGAGTAAATACTCATAGTATGAGGTAAAAAATTGTATTTATGCTAAAAAAGAAGCAATACAAGCCCCGACAAATATTAATGAAACAAGAATCGTGGTTGTGTGAAGTGTTTTTGCAGGGCCACGACGCTCAATAGGCGCCTGGAGTGTGCTCGTTGTAGCTACATTGAGACCACCATCACGAACCTGTAGGAGGACTAGTACGATGAGTACAATTGCTGAAACGAGGATAACAATATTCATAGACAAAATTAATAACCCCGAGAGTGTAGAGAAAAGTCGTTTTTTTGCAATCATTTTTTTGCAATATGACGCATTGTATGGCAATATGAATCTATGAAACAAGTTTTGTTCCTCATTCTCTGATATTTTACGACTTTTTCTGCCTCCGCTTTTACCCAAGATATAGGTAAGACGAGTTTTACTTTTAATGTGGGTTCTATATTTCCAGCACCACAGCGAGTGTGATGAAATAGGGGAATAGATAATATTATTGAATATATAGTTTCCATGATACCACTCTTGACGACTTTGATGGCTGTTTGAGCTGTACTCATGGTAATACTTTGAGGTTTTCAAATGGTCCTCGGATGAGCTAATTCGGAACAAACAGAAAAAGGCAAGGGTATCATAAAAGATGCTATTATAGGCCTCTTATTTGGGCTTCTTGCCTATGTTATAATCACTACTCTATGAAATATATTGGATGTCTAATACTCGGCTGGTCTTTCTCTACTTTTGCCTGACTGAGTACCATATTCTCATCAAGTCACGGATTGCCAGGGAATAGTATCAGACCTGGTACAGGGGAATCAGGTATTACCAGATTTTTCTCATACATAGTTT
The DNA here is from genome assembly GCA_017992415.1 of Candidatus Altimarinota bacterium. Taxonomy (GTDB): domain Bacteria; phylum Patescibacteriota; class Gracilibacteria; order BD1-5; family JAGOOR01; genus JAGOOR01. Next base: position 7,525 of record JAGOOR010000011.1, on the reverse strand, counting down.
CGATGCTCCAAGATATAACAGCTATTGTGAGTGTTTTGGGGATATGTATAGTGGGTATCATGTATATCATGTCTCGGGGGGATGAAGAAAAGACTGAAAGTGCAAAAAAATACATGATTGCCATATTTATTGGACTGGTACTCGCACTCAGTGCTTGGGCAATCATTGCTATGGTTGATCTCATTCCTACCTCTATTCGATTTTAGTATTTTATGTTTATCCGATTTGCTTCCATTTTTTCTCTGTTTTTTCTTTCACTATGTGCGAGTGTTTATTGATTACAACAAGATTTAAATACTGCTGTACAGACTCTTGTTCCTACAGTGCAGAGTAGTAATCGTGTGAATTATGTAAATATAGCAAGGGAGATACAGTTTTGGCTTTTTGTATTTGTGTGAATTATAGCTGTTGCCTACATTATTTATATAGGCGCAAAACTCCTCTGGGCACCTGGAAATACAGAAGAGATGACCTCAGCTATAAAGTCTATAACTTATATTATTATCTGACTAGCCTTGATTCCTTTTGCGTACTTCATTGTTCAGCTTATAGCTAATATCCGTTTATGATAAAACTATTACAAATTTTCATTATTTTCGCGTCATGTCTCATGAGTTTTTTCTTTCTCTCGCCGCAAGCATATGCTGCGGATTGTGTATTTGGTGGAGGAGATATCCGCAGCGAGTTTAAAAACTGTAACACGAGTATAGGCCCAAGATCTCAATCAAATATTGATTTAGATGTAACACAGAATAATTCTGATTTTCGTACTATTACTGCTGCAGTTATTCGTCGGGTACAGATTGTTACCAGTGTGATTGCTATTGGTGTCATCGTGTGGATAGGTATGATATTGGTGCTCCCTGTGAGTTCCGAGGCAAAAGAAAAGGCAAAATCTAAAGTTCTCTCTGTAGTGTTCGGCTTTCTAGCCATGATTGCGGCGACCATTGTTGTGAATTGAATTATTAATCTGCTCTATGAAATTTTTCGCTAAAACATCTTTTCTATCTCTGTTTCTTCTTGTTTTCTCTGTAACAATGCTTGTATTGGGATCTCTTCAGGCTCTATTTGGGACACTTCGCTGGTATAATACGAGTGAACAAACACACGAAAAACTCCAGAACTACCCAGTATACAGTGCCAATGAGGCACCACAGCAGACGAGTGTCATCCGTGTATTTATAGCTCCAAAGCCTGTTACAACAGAATCAAATGTCTATGTATTTATGCAGAATACAGCTCCGAGTCGTGAAAAAGCGCTTCAGAACTTGAGCCCAGAAAAAGCCCAAATTGTACAGCAAAAAGTAAAAGATATAGTCCAGTACCCAACTCCGTACACATGAACAACAACTGAAGTGTTTCAAACGCCTGTACAGATAGCAACCAAGCCATCAAAAACAGCAATTCCACTAGGGTATTCATCTGCCATGAATACTGTATTAACGGGTGTATATTTTAGGGATACTCTCTGGGGATTTCCACTTATAGTAGACAATGATCGTGTGAGTCCACGATGACAAATGAGTAATGAGAGCGTGACACTATCTGGTCGCATGAAATCACCTTCTGAAATGTCAAAAGTTCTCGTACATGAGCTTGCACATATGGTAGATATATATTTTATGCGACAGAGAGGGGGAAATCCTGATCCTTCAAAAGAATTTTATGCGATATCTTGGTCAGAGCCAACTGTTCTCCGCGCGAGCATGACAGCAAAATCATTTGCATCAGGGTATTCCGCTACCAATCAGTATGAAGATTTTGCCGAAGCCTTCACTCTCTATATTTTTCATAACACGACATTTGCTGAAAGAGCTAAAAATAATGTAGCATTACAACAAAAGTATGATTTTCTGAGAAATCGTGTTTTTGGGGAATATTTTATTGGTACAAATTTTGAACAAAATCCTCTTCCTTCGAGCCTCTGGGATGTGACAAAAATTGCCATCAAGCCAGATGCTCTCACAAATATCTTTGTTGTTCTGAGGCAGATTATGGGGACACTGAGTTAGTTTCCGTAGATTCTGGTAATATTACGGGCACATTCCGATTCATCACGAGCACAAGCATATATTCTCCGCGGTAAACGCATATCAATATAATACTGACGGCCTGTGTTTATCTGTTCGCTCTGTATGGCTTGTATGAGGGTATCTATCTCTTGTATACCATTATTGAGACTGAATATGTAGAGTGTATCGTTACTGACTATGTGGATTTCTTTTTCTTGATCGTAGAATTTGAGTGCATTAATTGGATATTTTGTGAGATTTTCACGCCAGAGTCGGAGTATTTCACGGAAAACTGTCATATCTTCTATCATAATAGGAGTGCTTTTTCCGAGATTTGGATCAGAGATGAGATGTCGTATTTCCAGGGCAGGAGCCTCTACTTCTGGTATATCGGCTATGAGCTGACCATTTTCAGTGAGGAGAAATACCTCTTCTCCTATAAAAGCACGGTATGAAGGAGCAAAAGATGTTATAATGACCTGAATGCCATCGGGGAAGTTTATAGTTTTCTCAACTGAAGAGATATGGCGGATATTTTCGGAGAGACTTTTAAAAATTTCTTGAGTTGATATGGAAAATACATTTTTCCCAGCAAAATCACCCATAATTGACTGAACAGCATTCCTATCAAAGACAGGTTCAGGCCTTAAGACGATTTCTATATTATCGGGTTTGAGCTGGAAAAATGGTGTTGTCATAAGTACAAAGAAGAACAACCCAATAAAACCGCCAAGAAATACCCAACCAATAGTTCTCACATAGTTACGAAATCATGAATAAGCTATGCCAAGATAATGCGGCCAAGGTTTTTTATTCTTGCGAGATTTTGTGAGCGTATCTGTCTGGATGCCCTTTATCTTTGTTGAAATTTTCCAAGTTGGACCATCAACAGGCTTCTTTTTTTTAAACGGAAATTGTATCTGGGGAAGGGAAAACTTTTTCACCGCGATATCATATAAAAAAGCCCCTGGAACGCAAAAAGTTTCAGGGGCTTTGGAAGAGAGCTGAGTTTAGAGAGTTTTGACTACATTCTTCAGGAGAATTTCACGGTCAGCAGGGAATTTCATATTTTCGAGAAGAGCGACTACTGAGGCAAAAATCTGATACTGACCACCGTCATACACGAAACTGTTTCCGGTGAATTGCATAGGGTCAAATTGTGAGAACATACCCTTAAATGGTGTATTTTTTGGGACGACAGGGATAATACCAGCGAGGATGCATGCGGTGATACGGGCAGGACTTGTGTGACTGTCAGAAACGAGGAAATCACATCATTCGAGGAATTCCTGATCAAAATCATGAACACTCTGAATGAGAGGACTTTTGCTCGTAGTTCTACCAGTGATAAAGACTGCTACACCGAGATCAGCGAGCCCCTGAATAACGAAGTCACGCGTTTTGCTGTCGTGGAGGTCGATACAGGAAACATAGCGAGTACTCTTTGGGAGCTTATACTTCCCGAGGAGTTCTTTCTTTGCGGTATTTTTATGAGCTATGATTCGCTCATTGCGATCGGCAGAGTAGTTGTTGGATGGCATATAGGTATATCCTACCATGCATTTTTTATCTATGCAAAATAATTGAGGGGTATCATAGCTTGACAGAGCGCCTGTTTGAGCCCATTTCGAGGCTATTTTACTCTTTAAAGCCTTTTTGTCGTATTTCTGTTGCTAGTTCTGAGCCTCCACGACGAGTTATCACACCATTATCCATCACAACGACCTGATCTACCTGAAAACTCTCAAGTATTTCAAAGTAATGAGTGATAATAATAATACTGGTATCTGGCCCACTTGATTCTGAGAGCATTTTTGCAACAAGCTTAAATGCATCGAGATCAAGTCCAGAGTCTATCTCATCGAGGATGATATAGGTTGGCTGGAGGAGCTTTAGTTGTAATACTTCGAGTTTTCGCTTCTCGCCACCAGAAAATCCGACATTGAGGTCTCGCTCGAGAAACGCTTCAGGGATATCACAGCTCGTGAGCAGTGACTTCACAAATCGAGCAAATAACATGGGAGAGAGCGAATTCGTTCCCGGTGCTATCCGAGGGAGGTGGAGATTGTAAATAGTTCTGAGATATTCGCTTACTTTGATACCTTTTATCTCTGTGACATTTTGAAACGAGAGAAAAATCCCCGCAAGAGAGCGCTCTTCAGGGCTCATGGTGAGCAGGTTTTCGTTGTCCAGCGTAATACTCCCGTCAGTTACTTCGTATGCAGGGTTACCCATGACGATACTGGCAAGCGAAGACTTCCCAGAACCATTTTTTCCGAGAATACAGGTGTTTTTTCCTTTTTCAAAACTGAGATCAATACCGTGAAGTATTTCAGTATCAGCGACTTTCGCATGGAGATTTTTGATGACGAGCATTCTTGAATACTATTGGAAAACGAGAGAAATCAATTCAGTTGTAAAATGAAGATTATTTGTACGATTATGAAATACTTCATTTATCCCATTTTATGGCCTTTAATATTTTTCTGATGATTGTAGGATTTGTTGTCCTCGTTGGTTGAGCTGACCTACTCGTCCGTGGAGCTTCTTCTATTGCGAAGAAGATGGGCATATCGACCCTCATCATAGGACTTACTATTGTCGCGTTTGGGACATCACTCCCAGAGCTTGTTGTGAGCGTCGTTGCTGCCATGAAGGGAAGTAGTGATATCGCTGTCGGCAATATCGTCGGAAGTAATATAGCAAACATCCTCCTCATTCTCGGAATTACAGGTATGATTTCTCAGCTACGCGTCAAGGAATCGACTATTTGGAAAGAAATACCTTTTGCCATACTCGCTGTCATGGCACTGATATTTGTAGGATTTGATACGGTTTTGAGTAATACATCTCAGAATAGCATTACTCGTGGCGATGGGGCTGTCTTGATACTTTTCTTTCTGCTTTTTCTCTACTACATATTTCAACTTGCTAAATCAGAACCTTTTACCGAAGATGCCGGCATCAAGCGCTATAATACTGCACTCTCAGTCGGTATGATAGTTGTCGGTCTCGGATGACTCGTGTGGGGTGGGGATATGTTTATCGATGGAGCTGTAGAAATTGCTCAGTCACTCGGTATGTCAGAGGCACTTATTGGTCTGACAATTGTCGCCGTTGGTACATCTATGCCTGAGCTCGCAACATCTGTCGTCGCAGCCCTTCGTGGTCAAAATGATATCGCCGTTGGTAATATCGTGGGGTCAAATATATTCAACATTTTCTGGATACTCTGAGCGTCAGCATTGATAAACCCCCTTCAGATTAATCCGGTAATGCTCGTAGACACACTTATTTGTCTCGCAATAACAGTGCTCTTGTTTTGAGTGATGTTTGTTGGACGAAAAAATGCAATTGATCGTTGGCAAGGAGGTGTATTTTTTGCTCTCTACATTGGATATGTAGCATATCTCGTCATGCGATAATCTAGCAATCAGTTTTCTCTGAATTCCCACGAGAAGCTAGAATGACGAAATTATGCCCGTCATTCCGTTGAAAAACGGAATCCAGGTTAAAAAATTATCCAATAACCGCTTTTAAGGCTATTTTCGTCCATTCTTCCCAGATAGTATCAGGATTCTGCATCATTGCATGGAGTTCATCCGCTGTGTAAAATCCCTCATTAACGACTTCTTCACTTCCTTCTGCCGTAAGCGAATCCGTTGTGATGACATAGAGAACGCCGATATGGACTTTGCTGACCTCATCCTTTTCACTATTGATATAGCCGATTGGATCAACAGAGAGGATTTTTCCGTGGAGTGTAATCTCTTCCTCGAGTTCGCGAATGAGTGAATCAGCGAGGATATCACCTGTTTCGTCTTCTTTTTCGATATGACCACCGATACCACATGCCCATTTCCCTGCGAGACGAGTCTCGTGCGCTTCAGTACGCTTATCTCCCCGCTGATAGGCAAATATTTTCCCTTCTGTGTTTTTGATTATTGCATACGAGATAGGCTGCTTCAGGGTGAAATCCATCTCAGCATCACCGCGACGAGTGTAGCCATAGTTCTCGAGTATCACTCGACGCAGATCATTCTCTGCATGTGGAATAAAGCCCTCAGGATGAGAACCAGTAGGGAAGAGTACTGCATTGGGCACAGTCACGATCATGATGTCGAATTTGTTCATATAATATTAAATTAATTGCTGGCGAAAGCTTTCGTCAGTGCATTAAGGTCAGAAAAAATAAAATTTAAAAATACTAAATCTCATCTTTTTTGTTTTTCATATGTTTCATTGGCAAATTCAGTTATTTTTCCTTCATCCACCTTCTGTATATCAATTCATAAAGTTTGAATTAAGTGGGATGCATCTTTCATCATATTCTCTTTATTTTTTTGAGTAATTGAGCTTGGAATCTGTTTCTCCATATCTAGAGTTTCTTGTGATAAAATAAGCTGATAGGGATGGTTTTTTGCATATTTTAAAGACAAGATAGTGTCTTTTATTAGAAGTGCATCATATTCGTAGTAATCATGTATAACCTCTTCAAATGTTAACCACGCTTCTTCTCCGATCTTATTTTTTATTTCTTTTCATTCAATATTCAAATCTATAATATTACCTAGTACTTTTTCAACTTGTTGTTTTGGTATTTCTCAGACCTTTTTCTCTGAAATTTCTTCCCACTGAGCTCTAACTTCGGCTATATCTCTTAAATAATCTAATTCATTTGCAATAGTCTTATCTGCAGAGTTAAAGAAGTAGATTAATGCTGTGCTAATTACTAACACAATCAGAGTGACAATATTTTTTATCTTCATAGTTTGATTATATTTTTCTTCCAAGGATTGCCAATTATAAATCCTCCTCCACAGGAAATCCCTGTTTCTGGAGCATAGTTCTGAGATATTTACCCTGGAGTCTGCCAATACAGAAGTGCATATGGTAGTGTTCGATGCTTCTCGAATCTCGGTCACCGTCACCGACTGTTTCGCGAGTAAACGAGAAGTATCAACGGTCTGCATAAAAATCAGCTATCCACGCATGGACATGCTCCATCTCTGCCCATACCTCTGGGCTAAACTCGCTTGCGTGAACATGGTGTTCGTAGGGAACAGCCATGATATGGTCTTTTGTTCCAGTGTAGGGAAATTTATTTTGAATGATAAACCAGTGTTTTCCTCGCCAGAGAATCATATCCTTCTGAGCTTCGAGGTCACAAAAAGGACAACCTTCTTTTCCAATCATTTTCCTCTTTCAGAGGATTTTTTTATATTCGTCGCGAGTGCCTATTTTGGTCATAAATAGAGAAGATAATTAAATCTCAATCAGCCTCTTCAGATCAATCTCTTCTAGGTTTTTGATTTTCTCAACAAATACATCATCGTGACTCACCATGATCATACCACCTTCGTAGTCATTGAGTGCTTCAGCGATGACGGGGAGATGGCGGAAATTGATATGATTCGTCGGTTCGTCGAGTATGAGGAGGTGTGGTTTCTGGAGGACGAATCGTGCGTAGCAGAGGAGACCTTTTTGGCCTTCTGAGAGAGCGTTGACAGGAT